>NZ_JAZGQA010000016.1:0-37324 GCF_048593855.1 Yersinia sp. 2542 StPb PI | reverse complement strand
GCTTATATTGGAAGCACGATTGTTCACTTGTTTTGTATTAAATCCTTCTACTGTCAGTGATATACCTGCCCCTTTTTTGATTAAATTATGTCGAGTTCTGGGGTCATCAACGTTTAATACATTTCCTCTGAAACCTTGTTTTTTCATATGGTTTAAAAAATTCTTAAAACAGCATGAAGAGGAAAAAACAGTGCTTTGTAGTAATGTAAGCTGTTTTAAATGCGCTGATTTATTCGGTAATCCGTTTATATGTGATCCGTATAGCAAAATTGCTTTACAATTGGTGGCTAATCCCACATCAAAACCACAGTCTTTTATTTCTTTGGTGCTTAATATTATATCTAGCTGATTTACGTCTGGAGTGTTCTCCTTTAACGTAATGTTACAGTTGCCGGAATCTAAGAAGTAGTCACACAGAAAACCTGCATGTTCTGATTTAAGTTGATGCGTACCAATATTGATCGTGCCACTTTTGTTTTTTTTGCAGGCCGTGCTAAGTTCAGTTAAACAGATGTACGCAGGGTAAATGTCATTATAAAGTGCTTCTCCCATATCCGTTAGTTTTAGCCCGGTGGTTGTACGCGTGAATAGTTTAAAACCCAGTTCATCCTCGAGTATTTTTATACTCCTGCTCATTGGCGGCGGTGTGGAAAATAATTTAATGGCCGCGTTGGTCAGCGAGCCTTCCTGAACCGTAGTAATAAATACCAGCAAATTTTTTGAGAGAAACATATGCACCACTTTGTTGTAGTTAAATGCGCCATATGTAGACTGCAATATATATTGATATATAATTGTTAGTCTATTTCACATATTGGAAAGGTAGTGGTGATTTTTGTCAACTTGTAGGAATAACATGCATTTACAATCCAATAATAGGTCGGATTATTATCAATGGGATATTTCTCAATCAGATGAGATTAATTCTTATATTGCTATAGAGCATTATATCGCTAATACCTCTAAAGAGGTATTAGCGATATCCCTGATATACCTCAGCCACTCGTTTAAAGTACTCGGTCAAATAGTCGATACAGACCTGAACTTTAAGTGGCATTTTATCTTTCTCGGTATAGAGTGCATATACTGGGCGCGGATCTGAATGGTATTTTTTAAACAGTATTTCCACCTCGCCGCGTTTAATTTCCTCTATTACCCACATTAACGGTGCGTAAGCGATACCGGCACCCGCTTTAAGCCAACAGATCATGGTTTGTGAGTCATTGGTGACAAAGCGGCCCTGGGGCGATATTTGCGTGGTAATACCTTCTGGTGCGATTAGCTCAAAGTTACTGTCTGGTCGCACGCTATATTCCAGCCAGGAGAAATTGGTCATATCACTGGGTTTTTCTGGTGTGCCATGTTGTGCTAAATAACTTTTGGCGGCGCAGACCACCATCGGCATGGAACCAAGGCGGCGTGAAAATAGCCCCGAATCCTGTAATGCACCAACGCGGACCACCACATCTAAACCATCGGCAATTAAATCCGGTGCCGGAATGCCGGTAACCAGATTAACGGATAGGCCGGGATACTCTTTCAACATCTCTGCTGTCATCGTTGCCAGTACATTTTGTGCCATCGTTGATGAGCAGCCGATGCGTAAGGTTCCGGTTGGGGTGTTGTTAAAGGCATAGAGTTGTTCATGGACTTCCTGTACTTCCTGCAACATGCGCCGACAACCCTGATAGTAAATTCGGCCTGCCTCAGTTAAACCAATGCGGCGAGTACTGCGGTTAAGCAGCTTAACATTCAGCTCGGTTTCCAGTTTTGACACTGTTTGGCTAATCGACGACACGCTCATTTCTAACTGCCGTGCGGCGCCAGTAAAAGACCCACATTCAACCACCTTGGCAAATACTGACATCCGTTTTAGTCTTTCCATGGTCCACCCTGAGTTGATTGCTAACGCTTGATTGTTAACTGTAGCTTAAAAGTGATTTAGATCACACATCGTAGATAAGGTGATAATAAGCAGGCTAATATACTGCTGTCGGGAGAATCGTTTTAGGTTTGCAAGCCACGCTGTCGAAGTGTTATCTCGCCTCGCTAAGGTTACAGTCATGTTGCTTAGTTAAGTTTAACCTACAAGTTAGTCTTATGGCTGGTTCACCGGCACCCTATAATAGAAAGGATCTACAGAATGACGTTGCTTCCGGTGATGGTGATATTTGGCCTCTCTTTTCCGCCAATATTTTTTGAGTTGCTCCTTTCGCTGGCGCTGTTCTTTATTTTGCGCCGTGTGCTACAACCTACTGGTATTTATGAGTTTGTCTGGCATCCGGCACTCTTTAATACCGCGCTGTATTGTTGTCTTTTCTATTTAATATCCCGTCTTTTTTCCTGAGGTCGCCGTGAGTACTTTTTCATTAAAAATAATCCGTATCGGCATCACCTTATTGGTGGTTTTACTGGCGGTTATCGCTATTTTCAACGTTTGGGCTTTTTATACCGAATCACCCTGGACCCGTGATGCCAAATTCACTGCCGATGTGGTGGCTATCGCACCGGATGTCAGTGGCTTGATCACCGATGTGCCGGTAAAAGACAATCAACTGGTGCAGAAAGGGCAGATTTTGTTTGTTATTGACCAACCGCGCTACCAGCAGGCGTTGGCTGAAGCCGAGGCCGATGTGGCCTATTACCAAACACTGGCGGCGGAGAAACAGCGTGAGTCCGGTCGGCGGCAACGTTTAGGGATTCAGGCGATGTCACAAGAAGAAATTGACCAGTCCAACAACGGATTACAAACCGTCAGGCATCAGTTGGCAAAAGCTATCGCAGTACGGGATTTAGCCAAACTTGATCTGGAACGCACCACCGTGCGTGCGCCCGCACAAGGTTGGGTGACTAATCTGAATGTTCATGCCGGGGAGTTTATTAACCGTGGCGCCACCGCCGTTGCACTGGTGAAAAAAGATACTTTCTATATTTTGGCCTATTTGGAAGAGACCAAGCTGGAAGGGGTTAAAGCCGGGTATCGGGCGGAAATCACCCCACTGGGCAGCAACCGTATTTTGCACGGTACTGTCGACAGTGTCTCCGCCGGTGTCACCAACAGCAGTAGCAGTGTCGATAGCAAAGGGTTGGCGACGATTGACAATAATCTGGAATGGGTGCGGTTGGCGCAACGAGTACCGGTGAAGATCCGTTTGGACAGTGAAGATCAACAGCATCCCTATCCCGCAGGGACGACGGCTACCGTGGTGATAACCGGGGCGACTGATCGCAATCCTAATCAGGCTTCGCCGATTGTTAAGTTGATGCATCGCCTGCGTGAGTTCGGCTAAGATGAACAGCCCGACCTTTATTCGCCTGCGCTTTGCGTTCAAACTCAGTTTTGCCATTGTGGCCGCGCTGTTTCTGGGCTTTCATCTGCAATTGGAAACACCACGCTGGTCGGTGCTGACGGCGGCCATTGTTGCTGCTGGCCCGGCATTTGCTGCGGGCGGTGAGCCATTCTCTGGTGCGATTCGTCACCGAGGCTGGTTACGTATTATCGGGACATTCATCGGCTGTATCGGTGGTTTGGTTATCATCGTTCTGACTATCAGAGCACCAGTATTAACCCTGATGCTTTGCTGTTTGTGGGCTGGCGTTTGTACTTGGATCTCCTCACTGGTTCGGGTTGAGAACTCTTACGCATTCGGGCTGGCGGGTTACACCGCGCTGATTATCATTGTCACCACCGGTGAAACGCCATTACTGACACCGCAGTTTGCAGTCGAGCGCTGTAGCGAGATTGTGCTGGGGATCGTCTGCGCGGTGATGGCGGATCTGCTGTTTTCACCACGATCGATCAAGCAGGATATTGATCGTCTGGTCGATAAGGTGTTGGTAGATCAATATAAATTATTGCAGTTATGTATTCGTCCGGCAGAAAAAAACGATATCGATCGCGCCTGGAATGATCTGGTTAAAAATACCACGGCACTGAATGGGATGCGTAGTTATCTGATGATGGAGTCTTCCCGCTGGCAGCGCTGTAACCGCCGCTTACGGGTATTGCACACGGCGTCATTAGCCCTGATCACTCAAGCCTGCGAAACCTATCTGGTATTGATCAATCATCCTGACTTACTCAGTGCCGAGCTGAAAGCGATGCTGAGTGAACCGGCAGAGACGCCGGCTGAAATTCATCAGCAGATGAAGAAATTGCGTCAATATATTGGCGGTAGTCACAGTGCGGCGATCCCTGCGACCATCAGCAGTTGGGTGGGGGCGGCGACACGCTATTTATTGCTATCAAAAGGGATTCATACCAACAGCAGTATCAGCCGGGTGGAAGAGGGTATTCTGGACGGCGATGAGCCAATCAAACATGTTTCAGCCGAAGGTCATCATGCGATGATCAATGGCTTGCGTACCGGTATTGCTACGGCGATCGGCGGCCTATTCTGGCTGTGGACTGGCTGGACATCCGGGGCGGGCTGTATGGTCATGATTGCGGTGGTGACCTCACTGGCAATGCGCACCCCCAATCCACGGATGGTGGCGATCGACTTCCTGCTAGGGGTGATTATGGCGCTACCTATTGGGGCGCTCTATTTCATGTTTATTATCCCTGCGACCCAGCAAAGTATGCTGTTGCTGTGTATCAGTCTGGGATTACTGGCATTTATTATTGGTATCGAAGTGCAAAAGCGCCGTCTTGGCTCGCTGGGAACATTGGCCAGTACCATCAATATTATGGTGTTGAGCAACCCGATGGAGTTTAATGTCAGTATGTTCCTCGACAGTGCGCTGGGGCAGATTGTCGGCTGTTTCGTTTCTCTGATTGTGCTGTTGTTGATCCGCGATAATGCCAAGGACCGAACCGGCAGAACCTTGCTAAACCGCTTTGTTTACAGCGCTGTATCGGCATTGACCACCAATAAAGCCCGCCGCAGCGAAAATCATCTACCGGCGTTGTATCAACAACTGAATCAATTATTGATGATGTTCCCCAGTGATATTGATAAGTATCGACTGGCATTAACGCTGATCATCGCCCATCAGCGGCTCAATAACACCGAGATCCCAGTTAATGCTGAATTGAGTGCTTTTCACAAACAGATCCGCTATACCGCCGATCGGGTTATCAATGCCAAAAATGACCAGAAGCGGCGCTATTACTTTGCTCGCTTACTACAAGAGTTGGATCAATATCAGCAGAAATTAGTCGATTATCAATCGCCTGATTCTGTTATCCGCCCGGTAAAGCGGTTGGCGGATATGTTGCATCGTTATCAGAGTGCGCTTATCTAGCGATACTCTTCGTCCTTGAAATCACAGGGTTGTTAGCGGCGCTCACTTACCCGAATCACTGACCTGAGTCAGCTCATCGGGATGCGCTCACTGGCTGCCTACCTGCGATTCCAATGACTTTGAGTATCTCCTTTGGAGTGAAATCACAGGGTTGTTAGCGGCGCTTACTTACCCGAATCACTGACCTGAGTCAGCTCATCGGGATGCGTTCACTGGCAGCCTACCTGTGATTCCAATGACTTTGAGTATCCCCTTTAGAGTGAAACCACAGGGTTGTTAGCGGCGCTCACTTACCCGAATCACTGACCTGAGTCAGCTCATCGGGATGCGTTCACTGGCAGCCTGCCTGCAACTCCAAGTTCTTTGGGTATATACTTCATAGTGAAGCAACCTTCCTCGCCCTCCATTGATGGGGGCATCCTTTCCCTCAGGAGGTCGACAAGATGTCAGCACAAAATCTATTACGCGATCCATTGCAAAATCCATTACAAAACCAACGACACAGCGACGGTGTGTACCATATCGGCTATTTTGTTGGTGGTAAATGGCATCAGGCGCAGGACACTTTCGACGTACATAACCCTGCTACCGGCCAGTTGGTGGCGAAAGTGGCTAAATCGGGTACCCAAGAAACTGAAGCCGCGATTAAGGCCGCCAGTGCGGCTTTCCCCGCCTGGCGAAAAACACCCGCCAAGCAACGGGCGGAAATTCTTCAGCGTTGGTATTTGTTGATTATGGAAGATCAGCAATCATTGGCTGAGATAATGGTTTCTGAGCAAGGTAAACCATTGAACGAAGCCTTAGGCGAGGTCGCCTATGCCGCCAGCTTTATTCAATGGTTTAGTGAGCAGGCCAAACGTGCCAATGGTGAGATTATTCCGCCAGCCAAAGAGGGGGCACGCATTCTGGCTACTCGCGAACCGGTTGGTGTGGTGGCGGCCATCACGCCGTGGAATTTCCCGCTGGCAATGTTAACCCGCAAACTGGGGCCAGCATTGGCTGCCGGTTGTACCGGATTGATTAAACCGGCCAATAACACGCCGTTATCCGCGTTTGCTTTACTGGCATTGGCAGAGCAAGCCGGTGTGCCTGCTGGCGTACTCAATGGTGTTGCGGGTGACACGCATGCCATCAGTGATGCCATCATGGCCAGCCCGGAAGTGCGTAAAATCTCCTTTACCGGCTCAACCGAAGTTGGCAAAACCTTAATGCGTAATGCCGCAGCCACCATGAAGAAAATTTCCATGGAACTGGGCGGTAACGCGCCGTATATCGTGTTTGATGATGCTGATTTGGATGCCGCAGTTGCTGGTGCGATGGCATGTAAATTCCGCAATGCTGGGCAGGTGTGCGTGTGCGTCAATCGCTTCTATATTCAGGATGGCGTGTATGACGAGTTTGTCAGCCGTTTAGCCACTGAGGTTAAAAAACTGCATGTTGGTAATGGTATGGATAAAGACGTCAATATGGGGCCATTGATTAATCTCGCCGGGCTGGAGAAAGTCGAGGATCACGTCAAAGATGCGCTTGAGAAGGGCGGTCGCCTGCTGGTGGGGGGCAGTCGTCATCAACTGGGGGGGAATTTCTTCCAGCCTACAGTTATTGCCGATGCTAATGAGCAGATGAAAGTCGCCTCTGAAGAGACATTTGGCCCACTGGCTGCCTGCTTCCGCTTCAAAACCGAAGAGGAAGTTATCAAACGGGCTAATGACACGCCGTTCGGGCTGGCAGCTTACTTCTATACTCAGAATCTGCAACGTGTATTCCGGGTTTCAGATGCATTGGAAAGCGGTATGATTGGTGTCAATGAAAGTTCAGTTTCTACTGAGCTGGCACCTTTCGGTGGTGTTAAAGAGTCTGGCCTTGGCCGTGAAGGGTCAGTGCTGGGGTTAGATGAGTTTATGGAAGTCAAAACCCTGCATTTGGGTAATTTATAAATTGGATTGGTGAATAAAACGTGGGCATGGGTTATCGCAATGAGCAGCACAACAGTTATTGGCAGCCTGAGGGTTAAGGAGAACCATGAATAAACGACTTATGGCCATTCTGGGCGCGATACTGTTGCTGGCTGTGGCGGCATTGCAGGGGATTGGCGGTGTCACGGCGCGTGATATCGGCCAATCGGCGGATCTGGAACGCCCACCTTTATCGGCACCTGCATCGATTGAACAATTGACCCAGCACCAGCAGGTGGCTAAATACCTACAAGTGCATCATCGCCTGCCGGATTTTTATCTTACCAAGCAGCAGGCGCGTGCGCAGGGCTGGGATCCCAAAGACGGCAATCTGTGTAAAGTATTGCCAGGCAGAGCGATTGGCGGCGATCGTTTTTCTAACCGTGAACGCCAACTGCCTGAGGCGAAAGGCCGTAACTGGCGTGAAGCCGATGTTAATTATCGTTGTGGGCATCGCGGTAGCGATCGTTTGCTGTACTCCAATGATGGCCTGATTTATCTAACTCAGGATCACTACAAGCGTTTCATTCGGATGGAGTGAGAAGATGGTAAAAGTGGTATTTGATTTTGACCATATATCCGATCTTCCTGCATTTTACCGCGCATTTTGCCAAAAATTTGCGCTGAGCGAAGATTTTGGCGCCAATCTGGATGCTCTGTGGGATGTGGTCACCGGTGAGATAGCCTTACCGGTAGAGATTGAATTTATTCATTTCAATCACCGCCACAAACGCCGCTTTGGTGCGATTGTGCTGCTGCTTGAGGAAGCGGAAGAGGAGTTAGCAGGCAGCCTGCGTTTCAATATAGTGTGAATTAGCCTTCTTGAGTCGGGAGCCGAGTCAGACCCGGCCCCGCCCGATTATTGCTGCTTTTCAGACAGTTCACGCAGATATTGGAAGATCTGACGGAATGATTTCGGCGGCTTGTTAGTGGCTTTCTCTTTCTGGGCATTACGTATCAGGCTACGCAGTTGTTGGCGATCCGCATCTGGATATAGATCCAACACCGTAGGGATCGCGACATCACCTTCTTCAACCAAACGGTCACGCAGCATTTCCAGCTTGTGGAACAGCGAGATTTGTTGGTTATGGCGATTTTTCAGCTTATCCAATGCGGTTTGGATAGGTTCTACATCACGGGCACGTAGCATTTTACCAATTAACTGGATCTGGCGGCGGCGGCCTTCTTTCTTGATTTTCTGTGCCAGTTCAACGGCTGCCAGCAGATCTTCATCCAGTTGGATTTTCTCCAGCGCATTTTTACCCAGCTCAACCAGCTCGGTGCCGAGTTCTTTCAGTGCTTCGGCATCACGTTTAATTTCACTTTTACTGACCCAGATAATTTCATCGTCATCTTCGTCTTTATCTTCTGGGACTTCATCTAGCCAATCTTCGGGCTGTTTGTTCATGGTCAAATTCCTTAAAAAGAGGCTAATCGTAGCAGGTTGTTGGCTTTCTGCGAAATAGTACAAAGATCTCTGATAGACTCAGAACCATGGCGTTCTATATTGTATCCGTGTAAGTCGTCGTGTTACGACTCTTTCCTGAACGATTATCTCATTAATTATGGCAGACTGATGAAAGTAGTCACTCAAGTTGCAGAACAGCGTAAAACGCTGGAACAAGCGGTTGCACAGGCTTTGGAATTGGCCCGTGCGGGTTCTGATGCGGCCGAAGTCGCTGTAAGTAAAACCACCGGAATTAGTGTCAGCACTCGCTTTGGTGAAGTGGAAAATGTGGAGTTCAACAGCGATGGTGCGCTGGGAATTACTGTTTATCACCAGCAGCGTAAAGGTAGCGCGTCTACCACCGATTTAAATCCAGATGCAGTCGCCCGCACGGTGCAGGCTGCGCTGGATATTGCTCGTTACACTTCACCTGATCCTTACGCTGGCGCGGCAGATAAATCGCTGCTGGCTTTTGAGGCGCCTGATTTGGATCTGTTCCATCCGAGCGATTTGGATGCAGAACAAGGTATCTTGCTGGCCGCCCGGGCGGAGCAGGCTGCATTGCAGGCCGATAAGCGGATTACCAATACCGAAGGTGGCAGTTTTAACAGCCATTATGGCATCAAGGTGTTTGGTAACAGCCACGGCATGTTACAGAGCTATTGCTCAAGTCGCCATTCGCTTTCCAGCAGCGTTATCGCTGAACATAATGGTGATATGGAGCGAGATTACGCTTATACCATTGGCCGGCGGATGGAAGATTTAGCCAGCCCGGAATGGGTTGGTGAGGAGTGCGCTCGTCGTACTTTATCCCGCTTATCGCCACGTAAACTGCCGACCATGCAATCACCGGTGCTGTTTGCCGCTGAAGTGGCGACCGGTTTGTTTGGTCACTTGGTTTCGGCGATCAGCGGCGGCAATATCTACCGTAAATCGACCTTCTTGCTCGATCATTTGGGTAAACAGATTTTACCTGAGTGGTTAACTATTGAAGAGCACCCACATTTACTGCGTGGTCTGGCTTCGACCCCGTTCGATAGTGAAGGTGTGCGTACTTTACAACGGGAAATCGTTAAAGATGGGATACTGCAAACCTATCTGTTGACCAGCTATTCAGCCCGTAAACTGGGGCTGCAAAGTACCGGTCATGCTGGTGGCATCCATAACTGGCGCATTGCCGGTCAGGGGCAGGATTTCGCCGGAATGCTGAAGCAATTGGACAAAGGTTTGGTGGTAACTGAACTGATGGGCCAGGGTGTCAGTACCGTAACCGGTGACTATTCCCGCGGCGCGGCAGGTTTTTGGGTTGAAAACGGTGAGATTCAGTATCCAGTCAGTGAGATAACGATTGCCGGTAATCTGAAAGATATGCTGCGTAATATCGTCAGCGTAGGCAGTGATATCGAAACCCGCAGTAACATTCAGTGTGGCTCTGTTTTATTACCTGCGATGAAGATTGCGGGCGAATAACATCGTGTAGCTTCACATCTAAAGCTGGCATTGGTTGCTGGCTTTTTTTTTGATTTTTATTCAGCCCTCATCTCATTTATTAATTGATTACAAGAAATCATTGTCAGTTTCAGTGTCTATTGCCTATGTTAAGTGTGAGCAATGTACTAATGATCAGTATTTCAATAACAATAATCCCATCCCCAATTTGGTCTTGCTGCGAAACCTTGCTGCAACGCCACGTTAGAAGGGTATAGAAGGAATGTGAGCATGGGTAAGAAAATGATGGCGTTAATGGCGGCGGTGTTACTCAGCGCCAGCACTTTAGCGATGGCTGCCAGCGTGGCTGATAACATGGAAACCATTGCTGATAATTACGGCAAAGTGTTGAAGGCTGACTCTACTGATGTGATGAAGCAAGGCTTGCAGGCGATGCGTGCAGCGGCGCAGGATGCACAAAAGGGCATACCTACCAAGTTGAAGAGTAAAGGCGAGGGTAGCGCGGAGGTGAAGGATTTCCGTCATGGTTTGGACTTATTTATCGGGCAGATTGATGGTGCGCTGGCATTAGCGAATCAAGGCAAGCTCGATGAAGCTAAAAAAGCAGCGCAAGACTTTAAACCGACCCGCGATACCTACCATAAAAAGTATCGTTAATAATCCCTTTCACCCGAATCACTAACTTGAGTCAGTGATTCGGGGCTTGTCCATTTGCCGCCTGGCGGTAACGCCAATGGCTTTGGTCATAGTGTTAGCGGTGATATTCACCGGCTGCTTCTGGCTGGTACAGCAGTTCTAACACAGTAATGCGGGCTTCATCCCCACCTGGTAGCTTCCAACTAATTTCATCATTGACGTGCAGCCCCAGCAATGCCGCGCCCAGCGGAGCCATCACTGAAAGTTGTTCGTTACTGTCTTTTAGCGATGCCGGATACACCAGCGTGCGGATATGCTCTTCCTGGTTATTCAGATCGCGAAAACGCACACGGCTATTCATGGTCACCACATCTGCCGGAATGGCGTTTGGTGGCAGAATTTCTGCACGATCCAGTTCTTCATTGAGCGCTTGAGCGACCACTGTACCGGCAAAAGCCGGTTGCGCCAGTAACGCATCCAAACGTTCAGCATCCAGCTCGTTAATCGTGATGGTTGGCTTGGTCATACTACTCTCCAATTCAATTTCAACAAAACATATACCCGTCATACTTCAAGCTGCATGTGTGTTAGCTGCGCTCAATAACCCGAATCACTTACAACACAGTAAGCTCATCGGGATTATCTCCCTTGCCGCCTTCATGCAACTCGAATTATTTAGGGTATAAAAACAACACCCCCGCGCCATAGGAGAGGGGGTGTTAGAAAATAGCTAAATATTTATCTGATATTAGGCGCTTCTGACTAGAAAAGAAAGAGATCAGGATCACGAACTTTTTTCCACTACAAACCGCACTGACGTATTTATATAAAAGTTATTTTGTTGTTAATGATTAAGTTAACTATCTAACAGGCGTTTTTTGCGAAAGTGATCCCACCGGTACATTACATTTCCACTTTGAACTGGAAAAAAAGCCGCTACACAGCTATTCCGCTTGCAGGTAGGGTGATGTTACAGCGCAGAGAGAAGATAACTGAACTTATCTTTATCGTCAGAAAGTTGTTACAGACCTTAAATAATTCGAGTTGTGGGTAGGCGGCAAAGGAGTGAGTCCCTGAAGTAAGTCACTAGGGCGAGAAAACGCAGCCAACGGCCCTACAACCTGAAGTATGACGGATATAGCAAAAATAGGGGATTGCCAGCGTGAATGATGTAGCCGCATTAAATGCCGCCGAGGAACCTGGAAAAGAAGAGGTAATGATTATTACTGAGCGGGTATTAGCTGAAATTACCGCGATGTTAAATAGTGAAAATATTTTTACCAATAAAGTTCAGCAACAAATGTTGACATCACATATTCGTGCCATGGTATTGCGTTCCATAACTGGTGAGCCATTACCTGAAGTGGATAAATCATTATTTGATGAGATTTCAGCACATTCGATGCAAATGGCCCAGCAAGTGGTCGATAAATTTGCCAATTTGCCCATTGAAGAAGCCTATTTGTTGTCGGTGCATTTTGAAGTAGCGAAAGACAATAACCCATAAAACAGTGATCTGGAGAAGTGACTATGAGTCAAATTACCGTTGTGATTGGCGACCGTTTAGGTAAAGGCCAAAAAGTGGGCCAGGGTGTTGAATTGGCTGGTGGCCGCGTAGTGGTTATTCCCGGTGTTGCCGCAGACATGAAATTGGGTGATGTGATGAACAGTGAAAAAGCTGACTTTGGCATTTCATTCTGCGGCAGTGGCGGTGCGGGTGCTATTACGGCGCAAAATAAATATGGTTACAAAGCAAAATACGGCATGCGTTCTGTGGAAGAAGGCGTGACGGCAATAAATGAAGGCTGCAAAGTGCTGGGCTTCGGATTTATGGATAAAGAAGAATTAGGCCAGAGATTAGTCGAAGCTTATATCAAGAAATACGGTCAACCGTAATGAAAGAGCAATATACCACTCAGGTGCAAGTGAAAGGTAAAGGCGATACTAAGGAAAAAGCTTTCGCTAACGCACTCGGTAATGTCCAGAATACGGTGTTGAAATCGACACAAAATATTCTGTTACGGATTGAGCCACAAGACGTAAAAGTATTAAACGCAGAATTATCAGTTAAAAATGAGAAGTTTTTATTCTTTTTCCTGCCGCGTGAAAGAAAGACATATAGCGTTGAATTAGATATTACCGTGAACGTGACAATTATTAATACGGATAAGGTCGTCTTCATATCTAAATGAAAAGGATATACTGATGTTTCTAATCATTCTTTTTAAGTCGATTATTATCGGCGGACTGGTCGGTGTGGGGGTAGGTGTTGGGGCCGCCCGTATGTTTCATGCACCGACAATACAGGGGATGGGGGCATTTCGTACCTTGGGCGAACTGAACTCATGCGAGGGAGATCCGGCGTCGCACTTCTCCTTTGGATTAGGCTTCTTCTTCAACGCCTGGGCCTCTTCGGTGGCAGCAGGTGCCTTTACTCAGGATGTCGACCACCGCATCATTCCTAACTGGGGTGCCGCCGCATTGATGATTAAAAATCGTAATGTAGCGGAAACCATGCATAACCCGAAAAAGATGGCAATTGCCTGCGGGATTATCGGGGTTATTGTTGTCAGTTTCCTAAACACCACTGCTTCTGCGGTACCAGCAGCATTACAGGTTACTGCCATTAAAGTATTGGTACCAGCAGCAAATATTCTAGTTAACACCGTGATGCCGGTTATTTTCTGGCTGGCGGCTATTGATGCCGGGCGTCGCTCTGGTTTCTGGGCCACTATTTTTGGCGGGTTGGCTCAGCTAATTATGGGTAACGCCGTACCTGGTCTGGTGTTGGGTATTTTAATTGGTAAAGGTGTTGAGGAAAGCGGCTGGAATAAAGTGACTAAGATCATGATGACAGTGATTGTTCTGTTATTTGTGCTCAGTGGTTTCTTCCGCGGATTCGATCTGAAATTCCTGGAGTCATTTAGCCTGAGCGCGCCGGTTTGGCTCGATACCATTCATAACGCATTGAGCGGAAAATAATACAACGAGAGGAGCTTGATGATGGATGAACAAACCAAGAATAATTTCTGGTATGCCGACTGGTCATTTCCGATCTTTGTAGGATTATTATCCTCCGGCGTATTTGCAGGTACTCATATGTATTATTTATATGGTATCGGTGCATTTAACGAAGTGGCATTTGTTTCAATGCTACGTGCTGGTATGGATACCGGTGTTTATGGTGCGGTGGCTGCATTTGGTGCCAGCTTCTTATTCGCCCGTATTATTGAAGGTTCGCTTGTCGGTATTTTGGATATTGGTGGCGCGATTCAAACCGGTGTCGGTCTGGGTGTGCCAGCATTATTACTGGGTGCCGGATTTGTCTTCCCGGTGGCTAATTTTGCCGCCTCACTGGTAACCGGCCTGATTATTGGTTTAGCTATCGGCTATCTGATTATTTTGGCGCGTAAATTTACGATTAACCAAAGTAATTCTACTTATGGTGCCGACGTTATGATGGGGGCCGGTAACTCCTCTGGCCGTTTCCTCGGGCCATTGATTATCCTGTCAGCCATAACAGCATCAATTCCAATTGGGATTGGTTCTTTAGGTGGCGCTTTACTGTTTTATCTGTGGAATAAACCAATTACCGGCGGCGCGATTTTGGGTGCCATGATTTTAGGGTCTATTTTCCCAGTCGCTATTTCATGATGTCAGGGGTAAATATTCAAATTACCGGATATTTACCCTGCTAACACTGCTGCAACGTCAAGTAAGAAGGACATAATGGAGAATAAAGATAATGTATGACTTTATTATCACACGCGCACTATTAGTTGACGGCCGTCAGGTTAATATCGTAATTAATGATGGGAAAATTGTGGCCGTCGATGCGGCTATTGCCACTGAAGATAATAATCAAGCCGAGCCTTCAGTTTCTTGCGCTAAAAAAGTGTTGGATTTGGCCGGGAAATATTACATCAGTGCTGGCTGGATTGATTCCCATGTGCATTGTTACCCCGCATCTCCTATTTATCATGACGAAGCTGATTTGGTCGGAGTCGCCAGTGGCGTGACGACGGTGGTGGATGCCGGCAGCACCGGTGCCAATGATGTGGATGATTTTTACCGCCTAACCCGTGCCGCCAAAACCCATGTTTATGCTTTTCTGAATATTGCGAAAACCGGCATCGTGACGCAAAACGAATTAGCGGATATGGCGCAGATTGATAAGCAAAGTGTCAGTCAGGCTATTGGCCGTAATCCTGGTTTTATTATCGGTATTAAAGCCCGCATGAGCAGCAGCGTGGTCGGTAAAAACGGCATTAAACCGTTGGTGCGAGCCAAAGAGATTCAACAAGAAAATAATCAGCTACCCTTGATGGTACATATTGGCAATAACCCGCCGGACTTGGATGAGATTGCCGACTTGTTAACGCAAGGCGATATTATTACTCACTGCTATAACGGTAAACCCAATCGTATTCTGACCCCTGCCGGGACCTTGCGTGATTCTATCCAACGCGCATTGAAACGCGGTGTATTACTGGATGTTGGGCATGGCAGTGCCAGTTTCAGCTTTGATGTTGCCGAACTGGCCATCAAGCAAGGTATTTACCCGCACACCATCAGCTCCGACATCTATTGTCGCAACCGTATTAATGGGCCAGTGCACAGCCTGGCGACGGTGATGTCCAAATTTTTCACCCTCGGTTTGAGCCTTAAACAGGTTATTGCTTGTGTGACAGAAAATGCCGCGCAAGCCCTGCATTTGACTCACAAAGGGATGCTGGCAACGGGCTATGACGCTGACCTGACGATTTTTGAGCTGAAACAGCAACCTCAGCTATTCAGTGATTCAGAAGGTAAATCGGTTACCGGTGAGACATATCTGGTGCCACTGGCGGCGGTCGTTGCTGGTGACGTAGTATTAACTGACGAAGGGAAGTCAAAAGATGTCTTCAGTCTATGAAAAATACCAGTTAAAACATGTAATTAATGCTTCTGGTCGCATGACGATGTTGGGCGTTTCAACGCCACGGCAGGATGTGGTTGAGGCGGTAGATTTGGGCCTAAACCATTACTTCGAAATGAAAGATTTGGTCAATAAGACCGGTGCTTACATTGCTGATTTGCTGAATATTGAGAGCGCGGTGGTTGTCTCCTGTGCTTCTGCCGGTATTGCTCAGTCGGTTGCTGCGGTGATCGTGAAAGATGATGCCAATTTGCTGGTTAATCTGCATGCTGCCGCGCGCGCAGTGCCGCATGAAATTGTTCTACCGAAGGGCCATAACGTTAACTTCGGTGCGCCGGTCGATACCATGGTGACGCTGGGGGGAGGCAAAGTGGTGGAAGCCGGTTATGCCAACGAATGTTTACCGGAACAGTTGGAAGCGGCGATCACGCCAAATACTGCGGCGATCTTGTATATAAAATCCCACCATTGTGTACAAAAAAGCATTTTATCTGTTGAGCAAGCGGTAGTGATTGCGCGCAAGCATCAATTGCCATTAATTGTTGATGCGGCTGCAGAAGAAGACTTGCAATGTTATTACCAGATGGGTGCAGATTTGGTGATTTACAGTGGTGCCAAAGCTATTGAAGGGCCAACCAGCGGGCTGGTGTTAGGCAAGAAGACCTATATTGATTGGGTGAAGTTGCAATCAAGTGGTATTGGCCGGGCGATGAAAGTGGGTAAAGAGGGTATTCTCGGCCTGACCCATGCTATTGAAAGCTATATGACGCTGGAAAAAGAGACCGGCCAGCAAATGATAGAAAAAATGACACCATTTATCAGTCAGTTAAATACCATTGACGGTGTGTCTGCGAAAGTGGTTTGGGATGCTGCCGGGCGTGATATTGCCCGTACTGAAATCAGTTTTGATGAAGCTAAAATGGGGCGCTCGACACCGGATCTGGTGGATGCGCTGAAAAATGGCGATATTGCTATCTACTTCCGCGCTTATAAAGCTAATGAAGGCAAAATTGAAGTGGATGTGCGCAGTGTCACGCCATTGCAACTCGAGATTATTTATACCTGCATTAACCGCCTGGCTAAGGGAGCCTGACTGATGAAATTGACCCCGAATTATTACCGTGACCGGGTGTGCCTGAATGTGCTGGCCGGTTCAAAAGAGAATGCACGCGAGATTTATCAAGCCGCTGAAGGCCATGTTCTGGTGGGAGTGTTATCGAAGAACTATTCGGATGTCGATAGCGCAGTCAAAGATATGCGCGAATACGCGGCTGTTATCGATAATGCCCTGTCGGTAGGGTTGGGCGCGGGGGACCCGAAGCAATCAACAATGGTCAGCCAGATTGCGCAGCAGGTTCAACCGCAACATGTGAATCAAGTGTTCACCGGTGTTGGCACAAGTCGTGCTTTATTGGGGCAGCATGATACGGTGGTTAACGGCCTGATTTCGCCGACCGGCAAAGTGGGTTACGTAAATATCTCCACCGGGCCACTCAGTTCACAGCAAAAGGAAGCGATTGTTCCAGTGACCACCGCCATTGCTATGTTGAAAGATATGGGCGGCAGTTCGCTAAAGTTTTTCCCAATGAACGGGCTGGACTCTATCGATGAGTACCGTTTTGTGGCTGAGGCTTGTGCTGCTACCGGCTTCTGGTTGGAACCCACCGGCGGCATCAGTCTGGATAATTTTGAACAAATCGTACAAATCGCACTGGATGCCGGGGTAACGAAAATTATCCCGCATATCTACAGTTCGATAATCGACAGCAAAACGGGCAATACTCGCCCAGAAGATGTGCGAGCCTTATTAGCTATCGTGAAAAAAATAGTACCGTAATTATTTGATTTACCTGATATAAACTCACTGGCGGTGAAGGCCTGTGTTGCCGTGTGAGATAACGCTCCCCCTCTGGCCATGGTGGCGGGGGGGATGCCCATACACCCTGAATAACGGAGTGGAGCAGTGAGATTTCCCTATCAACGTCTGGCCTACATGTTCGATGCATTGCAATCGGAAACGCTGCCTCAGGATGAGCTGGCGAAACGTTTTGCGGTTTCGACACGTACCGTGCGGGCAGATATTACGGCGTTGAATGAGATCCTTGAACATTATGGTGCGCACTTTATCCATAACCGTGGCTTTGGCTACCGATTGATGATCGATGATGCTGAACGCTTTCGTGCTCTACAGCAGCAAAACCGCAAAACGCACCTAACCCCGCGAACTGCCAATGAGCGAGTGCATTACCTGTTAATCCGTTTTCTGACCTCTGCTTTTTCATTGAAGCTGGAAGATTTAGCTGATGAATGGTTCGTTAGCCGTGGCACATTGCAAAATGATATGGCTGAGGTGAGAGAAAGGCTAAACCGATACCATCTGACGATTGAAACCAAGCCACGCTACGGCATGAAATTGTTTGGTGCCGAGTTGGCTATCCGCACGTGTTTGACCGACCTTTTGTTTCAGCTACATCTGCAAGATGCTGATAACCCATTATTAAAGAATGAGTTTCTTAACATTCAGACTATCCCCGAATTAACGGGATTGCTGCATGAGCTATTGGCGCAATATGCGGTACGGTTAACTGATGAGGGCGAGCACTACCTGATTTTCTACTGTGCTGTGGCGATCAAACGTATCGCTGACGGTTATCCGTTATCAGACTTTGATGCCGAAGATGTGGATGAGGCGGTCAAACTCGCCTCCGGCCGTTTGGCAAATGAGTTGAAACTATTATCGGGCAAAGACATTTCGGCAGCAGAAGAAGCGTATTTGCGGGTCAATATTGCCGCCCGCCGGGTGCAAGTCAGCCAGCCTGGTACCAGTCGCCCCAGTGAAATCAACGCCGATGATGAAGAGACATTGGTGGATTACATCCTCTCTTATATCAACGCCCACTATAACTACAATTTGCAGGGCGATAAGCAGTTACGAATTGATTTACTCACCCATATCAAGACCATGATTACGCGGGTGAAGTATCAGATAACTATCCCTAATCCATTGTTATCCAATATTAAACAGCACTATCCGATGGCTTATGACGTAACACTGGCGGCGGTATCCAGTTGGGGCAAATATACGCCTTATAGCTTGAGTGAGAATGAGATAGGCTATCTGGTACTGCACATCGGTGTTGGGTTGGAACGCCATTACAATATTGGTTATCAACGTCATCCACAGGTGATGTTGGTGTGTGATACCGGTAACTCCACTACCCGAATGATTCAGGCGCAGATTGCTCGTAAGTATCCGCAGATCGTGATGACACAGACCATTTCCCTGCGTGATTACGAAAATCTCGACCATATCGACGAAGATTTTATTATTTCTAACTCACGTCTGGCGGAAAAGAATAAGCCGGTAGTAGTAATGTCACCGTTTCCGACTGAATATCAGTTAGAACAACTGGGTAAGTTGGTGCTAGTGGATCGCACTCGCCCTTATATGTTGGAAAAGTTTTTCGACAGTAATCATTTTATGATTATCGACCAGCCGATGACACAAGAGCAGTTATTTAAAAAAGTGTGCAGTCAGTTGGAAGAGGAAGGGTTCGTTGATGCGGACTTTTACCCATCGGTGGTGGAGCGTGAGGCGATTGTCTCCACCATGCTGGGGGAGGGGATTGCACTGCCACACTCACTCGGTCTGTTAGCCAAAAAGACCGTGGTGGTTACCCTGCTAGCCCCCAATGGCATTGCCTGGGGTGATGGTGAGGTAGCCCATGTCATTTTCCTGTTAGCTATCAGTAAAACTGATTATGAAGAAGCGATGGCGATTTACGACTTGTTCGTTACTTTTGTGCGAGAGCGTTCAATGAGCCGTTTATTGAGCAGTCAGCATTTTGATAGCTTCAAGGCGATAGCGATTGATTGTTTGAGTCGAATTTAATTTTTTGTTATTGATTTAGTGGATAGATTCGGTTGATGTTCGTTTAGTTATCGGTTCGGTTGATATGAGATTGGTTCTCAATTCCCCTCCGATGCCTCAACCGCCAAAGGGGTTACAAGCGCGTAACCCCTTGGAACCCCTGCGCTTACGCACGTATCGCTTGTCCACTTCGTGGATACTCTCTTTCATCGTTTCGGTTGACAGACCGCCGTGATTCGCTCCTGCTCAAGCACGGCTCGCTCGGCTTCCCTGCCTCGCGTCCTACCTACTCTCCTCATTCGGCAGCTCAAATGTGCTTTTAACATCACAACCTAAAAACAGGGTTTTGAATTAGCTTTTGATGTTGAGCGCAATCAGGAATATTGCCGACAAGGAGGGAGGGTAGAGTGAGCCGCCATGGACGGCGGCGAAAAGCGCGCTTGAGCATGGATGCGAATCGCGCTGGCTCGTCAGCCCGAAAGATGCAGGCGGTTTACCCGCAGGGCAATATTTCGCGCAAGCCGCAGGTGAAGGAGGGCCGGCTTGCCCTCCTTCTCGGTTGAGGCGATAGAGATCAGATGAGCACTAAACGAATATCAACCGAAGCCTGATCCGATCAACCGAACCGATAACCAAATTAAAGATATCACTGCCAGCCATATCTCCTCACAAACCACCCTTTCACTAACTGCGTTGTCACCATATAGCCGGTTAAGATCACCATCAGCCACGGGAAGTAAGAGAGTGGCAGCGCTTGCAATTGCAGGAATCCAGCCAGTGGAGAGAAGGTTAGCCCGATACCAATGGCCACCACCGCCAGTGTCATTAGACATAGCGGCCAAGAGGCGCGGCTCTGGATGAAGGGAATTTTACGGGTACGGATCATATGCACAATTAAGGTCTGGGACAGCAGTCCTTCAACAAACCAACCGGATTGGAACAACGTCTGCATTTCTGGCGTATTGGCTTTAAATACCCACCACATCAGGCAAAAAGTCAGTACGTCAAAAATAGAACTTATCGGACCAAAGAACACCATAAATCGCCCCAAATCGCCGGCGTTCCAGCGTTGTGGCTTTGCCAGTTGCTCTTCATCAACGTTATCGAATGGAATAGCAATCTGCGAAATATCGTACATCAGATTCTGGATTAACAGATGGAGTGGCAGCATGGGTAGGAAGGGCAAAAATGCGCTAGCAATCAGGACGCTGAAGACGTTACCAAAGTTAGAGCTGGCGGTCATCTTGATGTATTTCAGCATGTTGGCAAATGTGCGGCGGCCTTCAATTACCCCTTGCTCCAGCACCATCAGGCTCTTTTCCAACAAGATGATATCGGCGGCTTCTTTAGCAATATCTACTGCTGAATCCACCGAGATCCCAATATCAGCAGCACGCAGTGCCGGTGCATCATTGATGCCATCCCCCATAAAACCGACCACATGACCGGCATTACGCAGGTTCTGTACGATGCGTTCTTTGTGCATTGGTGTCAGCTTGGCGAACACCGTGGTGGTGCGGGTGGCCTGCGTCAGTTGTGTCTCCGTCATCTGCTCGATATCACTGCCACGCAAGACATGCTCGACAGATAATCCAACATCTTTACATACCTTACGCGCAACTAACTCGTTGTCACCGGTAAGAATTTTAACGTTAACGCCATTGCGTTTTAGTGCCAGCAGCGCCGGCGCTGTGCTCTCTTTCGGCGGATCGAGAAAGGCGATATACCCTTCCAAGATCAGGTCATATTCATCAATAACAGCATAATCCCGCTGATAAGCTGGCATGATACGGGTGGCAACCGCCACCACTCGCAGTCCTTGCTGGTTCTGTTCATCGGTAATGCGGCGGATGCGTGCCAACAGCGCGTCGGTCAATGGGATAATTTCACTCCCTTGGCGCACATGACGGCAAATGGACAACATCTCTTCCAGCGCGCCTTTGCAGATAAGTTCGTGATAATCCGCTTTATCGCTGACCACCACTGACATGCGACGGCGTTCAAAATCGAATGGGATCTCATCGATTTTGCGGTAACCCGCCAGCGTATCGGCCGCCCGAGATTCTGCATCTTTTGACTCAGCCATGGAAGATAACACCGCGACATCCAGCAGATTTTTTAATCCCGTTTGGTAATAACTGTTGAGCCAGGCGTAGTGCAGCACCCGCTCACAATTGGCCCCAAACACATCGGTGTGGCTTTCCAACACAATTTTATCTTGCGTCAGGGTGCCGGTCTTATCGGTACACAGAATATCCATCGCGCCAAAGTTCTGAATAGCATCTAAGCGCTTGACGATCACTTTCTGCCTGGACAGTTTCACCGCCCCTTTTGCCAACGTCGACGTGACGATCATCGGCAGCATTTCCGGGGTTAAACCCACAGCAACAGAGAGCGCGAACAGCGCGGCTTCCCACCAGTCACCTTTGGTAAAACCGTTTATCAACAACACGATAGGTGTCATGACTAACATAAAGCGAATCAGCAACCAACTGACTTTACTGATGCCACTCTGGAAGGCATTAGGTTGCTCATCCTGATGCGTCACACGCTCTGCCAGCAGACCGAAATAGGTTTGGTTACCGGTGCCTACCACGATAGCCAGTGCCGAACCGCTAACGACATTGGTGCCCATAAAGCACAGCGTGTCTCGTTCGAGTGGATTTTGTTCCTCACACTCACGGCATTGCGCCACTTTCTCAACCGGCAGTGACTCACCGGTTAAGGCGGCCTGACTGATAAACAGATCTTTGGCCACCAGAATACGTAAATCCGCCGGGATCATATCGCCCGCAGATAGTTTGATGATATCGCCGGGCACTAACTGAGAGATCGGTAGCTCGCGATGCTCGCTCTTGCCCGTATGGGCATCACTGCGCACCACAGTTGCGGTATTGCTGACCATGGCTTTTAAAGCATCCGCAGCGCGGTTAGAACGTGCTTCCTGAATAAAATGCATCAGGGTGGAAATTAACACCATAGCACCAATCACCAATGCGGCGGTGAGGTCTTCGGTAGCGTAGGAAATCAGAGCCAGAATGGTGAGCAGCAAGTTAAACGGGTTGCGATAGCAGTGCCATAAGTGGACCCACCAACGGGTAGCTTGCTGATTTTCAATGAGATTACTGCCATTTTGCAGACGAATGGCTGCGGCTTCTTGTTCCGTTAACCCTTCGGGGTGGCTCTGAAAACGCCGATAAAGTTGTGGTGGCGTTTCATTCGCGCACTGCAAACGTTGCTGAGTCAGCGCTGCGGGCAAATCTTTTGTCGCACTTCCCTGCGGCAAGCCATCTAACATGGTTTCCCGGCGAATTAGGCGGCGAGGCAGGTTACGGCTCAACACATTGAGCAACTGCCGGGTGAAATTTTTAACTTGCATGGTTTGAGCCTTACTGTCATGTCACAAAGCCGTTTGTCGGACGGTCTTTATGTTGCGCCCACGGCAAATCTGCCGTAGAGAGGGCAAAAACATCATCAGCAGAAACTAACGCAAGGACGTGCGTAGTGACCGCTTATCAGATTGTTATCCGATAAAGCAGCCACCCTGAATGGGGAATTACCTTACCGGACACACCAAAAGGTGTAGGTCGAGGGAACAGGGTCCACTGGGTAATTAACCTCCGGTTTTATTTAAAGATTGTTAGCGGCTGTCTAACAGCTAAACAGACATTAAACCGCATCACTGTTCTCGCCACGCCAAAAACCACCCCGACGGTAAGATATGCCGTTAGGGCAGTAATATGCTGCGAGTCATTGGGATATCATGCGCTGAGTCTGATTCTGCGCATGCTAGACTTCCCACAACTTCGATAATATAAATAATCAGTTTATTATATGTTTCCAAACCTAAACATTAGGTAAACCATGCAAAACCGTTTGACCATAAAGGACATTGCCCGCATGAGTGGAGTTGGAAAATCCACGGTTTCACGGGTATTGAATAACGAAGGGAGCGTCAGTCCACAAACTCGTGAACGAGTGGAAGCTGTCATCCGTCAGCAGGGATTTACCCCGTCAAAATCAGCCCGGGCCATGCGGGGGCAGAGTGATAAAGTTGTGGGTATTATTGTCTCGCGTCTGGATTCGCCATCTGAAAATCAGGCGGTGCGCACGATGCTGCCACTGTTCTATCAGCAAGGTTATGATCCTATCCTGATGGAGAGCCAGTTTGATCCTGAATTGGTCAGTGAACATTTACATGTGCTGCAACAGCGCCATGTGGATGGCGTCATTTTGTTTGGTTTCACTGGGTTAACCGCAGAAATGCTCTCGCCATGGCAGGAAAAAATGGTGGTACTGGCGCGCGAGTATGCGGGTTTTTCTTCCGTGTGCTACGACGACGACGGGGCTGTGCGCCTGTTGATGGATAAGTTACGCCACGCTGGGCATCGGCATATTAGTTATATTGGCGTGCAGCCGTCGGATGCCACTACCGGCATGCGTCGTCATCAATCTTATCTTGATTACAGCCAACAACATGGCCTGCTACCGACGGTTGCACTGGGTGAACTGAGTTATCAAAGTGGTTTCCAGCTCGCACCTCAGGTGATAAAACCCGATACCTCGGCGTTGGTGTGTGCCTCTGACACTATCGCTATGGGGGTGAGTAAGTATTTACAACAGCAGAGCCTGCAACACATTCAGGTCTGCGGCATTGGTAATACACCGCTGTTGCACTTTTTGTTCCCAAATACCCTGTCAGTCGAGCTGGGTTATGGCACCGCAGGAGTGAAAGCCGCCCAACAATTACTTGACCAACTTAATCATAGTCAATCAATTCAACAAATTATCATTCCTGGTCAACTGGCCTGATTCTTCTTTTCTCGACGTGATGCTATCTGAACTCCCACCCTGTGTGGTGGGAGTGCGTGATGGGCGAACCCATGGTTTACGGCCAAGAACATCATAAAAAGTTGTCAAATTGTGATCTCTAACGCAAGTTGGGAACGTTCCCATTTCATAAAAATCAATACATAGCTAATCTTTAATAAGCTGTATATTTAACAGGCTATCGATGTATTTTTTCTTTAAGACTGACCCTACTGCTTTTATTAAGAAAAACGAATAAGTCGCACGTTATCTCACCTTTACGAAAGGTACGTTGAAATGAGCAAAGTAAAACAACAAGATATCGATCAATTGATCGTACTGGTGGGAGGCAGAGATAATATTGCCACCGTCAGCCACTGCATTACCCGGCTACGCTTTGTGTTGAATGACCCCTCTAAAGCTTCACCTAAAGAAATTGAAAATCTGTCGATGGTTAAAGGCTGCTTTACTAATGCCGGGCAATTTCAAGTGGTTATCGGGCCTGAAGTTGACGATTACTATCAAGCGCTGATTGCTAAAATTGGCCTGAATGAAGTGGATAAAGAGCAGACCAAACTGGCTGCACGGCAGAACATGACTTGGTTTGAACGTGGTATTTCTCACTTTGCCGAGATTTTCTTCCCGTTGCTGCCAGCGCTGATCAGCGGAGGCTTGATTCTTGGCTTCCGTAATGTGATTGGCGATATTCCGATGTCTGATGGCAAAACGCTGGCACAGATGTATCCGGCATGGAAAACCATTTACGACTTTCTCTGGTTGCTGGGCGAAGCCATCTTCTTCTACCTACCGGTGGCCATCTGCTGGTCGACAGTGAAGAAGATGGGGGGCACCCCGGTATTGGGGATTGTGTTGGGTATCACCTTGGTATCACCACAACTGATGAATTCCTACCTGCTGGGACAACAGATCCCCGAAGTTTGGAACTTTGGCTGGTTTACCATTGAAAAAGTAGGTTATCAGGCACAGGTCATTCCATCGATTTTGGCAGGTTTGGCGCTGGGTTGGATTGAAACTAATCTGAAGAAAATCATTCCAGCCTATCTTTATTTGGTGGTGGTGCCGGTAGTTTCCCTGTTGCTGGCGGTATTCCTCGCCCATACGCTTATCGGGCCATTTGGCCGCATGATTGGTGATGGTGTGGCCTGGGGAGTGAAAGCTGTCATGACAGGCAGCTTCGCGCCGATTGGTGCCGCACTGTTTGGCTTCTTGTATGCGCCGCTAGTCATTACCGGCGTGCATCAGACCACGTTAGCCATTGATATGCAGATGATTCAGAGCATGGGCGGTACACCGGTATGGCCGCTGATTGCGCTGTCTAACATTGCACAGGCATCTGCGGTATTGGGCATTATTATCATTAGCCGCAAGATCAATGAGCGCGAAATATCAGTACCTGCGGCAATTTCAGCCTATCTGGGTGTCACTGAACCGGCAATGTACGGTATCAACCTCAAATATCGCTTCCCGATGTTGTGCGCCATGATTGGTTCTGCGTTGGCGGGCCTCATTTGTGGTCTGACTGGGGTGATGGCGAACGGTATTGGTGTCGGTGGCCTGCCGGGTATTTTATCCATCAAACCACAGTTCTGGGCGATTTATGCTGTGGCAATGTTAGTGGCGATCGTGGTGCCATTGGTGCTGACTATACTGGTTTACAAACGTAAAGAGAGTCGTGGCGAATTACCGGTCTAAATCGTATTCCTCCGCCAAAGGTTATCCTGTGGCGGAGCTGTTTCTTTAATTTTCTCTGTTTTTACTACGAATAAGAGCCTGCTATGAATAATCCTATCCCTTGGTGGCAAAACGGCGTCATTTATCAGATTTACCCGAAGAGTTTTCAGGATAGCACCGGTAATGGCTATGGTGACCTGGCTGGCGTGACGCAACGGTTGGATTATCTGCACAAACTCGGCGTTGATGCCCTCTGGTTGACACCGGTTTATGTCTCGCCACAAGTGGATAACGGCTATGACGTTGCCGACTACTGCGCCATTGACCCTGCTTACGGCAGCTTAGATGATTTCAAAACGTTGGTTGCGGCTGCTCATCAGCGGGGTATTCGTATCGTAATGGATATGGTGTTCAATCATACCTCGACTGAACATGCCTGGTTTAAAGCATCAGCAGAGCGCAACAGCCCGTACCGTCAGTTCTATATTTGGCGTGATGGTGAGGGTGATAATTTACCAAATAACTGGCGCTCGAAATTTGGTGGTAATGCCTGGCAATGGCATGCTGAAAGCGGCCAATATTATCTGCACCTGTTCGCTACCGAGCAGGCAGATCTTAATTGGGAGCACCAGCCGGTACGTGATGAACTGAAGAAAGTGTGCGAGTTTTGGGCTGATATTGGTGTGGATGGTTTGCGCCTGGATGTAATTAATCTGGTATCCAAACAGCAAGATTTCCCGGATGATTTTGTGGGTGATGGCCGCCGTTTCTATACCGATGGCCCCCGTATCCACGAATTTTTACAAGAAATGAGCCGTGATGTGTTTCAGCCGCGCGGCCTGATGACGGTTGGCGAGATGTCGTCCACCCGCCTTGAGCATTGCCAGCGTTATGCCGCATTGGGCGGGGATGAGCTGTCGATGACCTTTAATTTCCATCATCTAAAAGTGGATTATCTTAATGGGGCAAAATGGTCGCTAATGCCGCCGGATCGGGTGGAACTCAAACAGATATTTAACCAGTGGCAGCAGGGGATGCATAACCGTGCGTGGAACGCGTTGTTCTGGTGTAATCACGACCAGCCGCGCATTGTATCGCGCTTTGGTGACGAAGGTGCACTGCGCGTGCCTGCGGCCAAGATGCTGGCAATGGTACTGCACGGTATGCAAGGTACGCCATATATCTACCAAGGCGAAGAGATTGGCATGACCAATCCTAATTTTACCTCGATTAATCAATACCGTGATGTCGAAAGTCTGAATATGTTTGCTGAGCTAACTGCACAAGATCGCGATCCTGACGAGTTATTAGCGATTCTGGCAGCCAAATCCCGTGATAATAGTCGTACCCCGATGCAATGGGATCGCAGCCGTAATGCCGGTTTCAGTCAGGGAACTCCATGGATCGAACCCTGCAGTAACTATGCTGAAATTAATGTTGATAGCGCGCTGGCTGATGCTGACTCGGTGTTTTATGCCTATCAATATCTGATAGCCCTGCGTAAACAACATGATGTGTTCACTTTTGGTGACTATCGTGATCTCTGCCCGCAACATCCAGAGTTGTGGTGCTACTTGCGCCACTGGCAGGGTAAGCAGTTGTTGGTGGTGGCTAACCTGAGCGGTGAACCGCAACAATGGCAGCCAGAGGAGATTGCGCTGGACGGTAACTGGCAATTGTTGATGAGCAGCTACGGCGAAAGTGCATTCCAGCCGCAGGAGATGGTATTGCGGGCATATGAGGGGATTTATTGGGTGAGAGATTGATTTAGTTCAGATCAGTGGCTTCTCTCCTTGCTCGGCAGCTCAAATGTGCTTTTAACTTCAAAGGCCAATTCAAAACAAAAGGCTATGGTTTTGATTCTGACTCTCTTTTGACGTTGAGCGCAATCAGGAATATTGCCGACGAGGATGGAGGCCGCAATGGTTAGGTGAACACTGAACGCATATCAACCGAAACCAGAACCTATCCATCACCAAAATTAAATCACTTCCCCAACTTCAGCGCTGGTAGCTGAGAGAAAATACTCACCAGCCCCTCGCCCCAGCCCTTACGGATCATCATAAAATAGGGATGATCTTCGGTGATGCGATATTGCTGTTCGGTACTGAAACTATCGAGTGGATAGATCATCACATCTAGCGGTAAGCCGACGGATAAATTACTGCGCAAAGTTGAGTCCATAGAGATCAACGCGCACTGCATGGCCTGATCCAACGTGGTGTGGTAATTCAACACCCGATCAATAATCGGCTTGCCATACTTACTTTCGCCAATTTGAAAGTAGGGGGTGTCCTGCGTGGCTTCAATAAAGTTACCCTGCGGATAAATATGAAACAGCCGCAGTCCTTCACCTTTAATTTGCCCGCCTAACAATAGGTTACAGTTAAAATCGGTTCCGCCGCTGTTTTGCTGCGCACCGCTGTCTCGGTTAATCACCTCGCGTACCGTCTCCCCCAGAAGTGTTGCGGCCTCATACATCGAGCGCACATTCAGCAGGTTAGTTTGTTCCGGGTCCAGACAGCGGCGTTGCAGCAAACTGACAATACTCTGTGTGGTTGCCAGATTCCCCGCACTTTGCACCACCAGCGTTCGTTCACCCTCTTGCTGAAACAGGTGTAATTTGCGAAAAGTGGAAATATGATCCACCCCGGCATTGGTACGGGAGTCAGAGGCAAAGACTAACCCGGATGACAGCCGCATGGCCACACAGTAGGTCATAACACAGTATCCTTAGAGCCTATCTCACTAGGGCTATTTTATTTGCCAGCAACGCGCTTTATTGCGACATATCGCGTCGCGGGTTAGATAACATATGCACGGCTGCGATGGTCTGCATATCTTCAAAGCCACCACCACGGCGAATACCTCGCACCGGGCAGGCATCCAGATAATCAATGCCCACCGCCAGTTTTAAATGCTGGTTCGGTTGACAGGTATTATTGGTGACATCAAAGCTCTGCCAGTGTCCATTCAGCCATACTTCTGCCCATGCGTGGGTCGCGACATGACTGGAGGATTCTGTATAAAGATAGCCGCTCACATAGCGTGCCGGAATATTTAAACTTCGGCAACAGGCAAGAAAGACGTGGGTGTGATCCTGACACACCCCTTGTTCGGCGGCAAAAGCTTGTGCCGCGCTGTCCTGTACCGTGGTGGTGCCGGGGCTATAGGGCATTTTTGCCAGCAATTCACCCATCATTTGCGTCAGGCAGTCTAATTGCGCATCGGCGTGGGTAGCACCCTGACAATAACCTGAAGCAAACTGGCGAATGGCGGCATCTGGCTGAGTCAATGGGCTGTGGCGAAGAAAGACCAGTGGAGAGAGGTGGTCGCCGCTGTCATCTTCTACATTGTCTGCAATCTCTACCACGCCCTGAGCTTGAATGGTGATAGCTTGATGAGGCTTATCCAGGGTGAGTACATGTAGCACATTACCAAAGGCATCCGTGGTACAAATGGCCTCTTCCGGTAAGGTCAGTTGCCAGGATAAAATGCGCTGGTGGGCTGAATCCTGTGGGGTCAGGCGCAGATACTGAGTGCTGTGTTGCACCTGTTGTGCATAGGTGTAATGGGTGCTGTGATCGACATTCAGTCTCATTGGACCTCCAGATAGGTTTGGCGGATGCTGTCAGCGATAGCGTTGATCTTGCCTAAAAAATCCATCAGATAGCTGTGTAATCCGTCGGCCATCACATCCGTAATGCAGCTAAATCGCAGCTCAGCAAGCAAAATATTGACCAGCCGCCGAGGTTGGTTGCTACGATTGCCACCAATCAACGCCAACTGCTGTTCCATATCGTTAATGCAAGCCAGCAGCGAACGCGGGATCTCATTGCGTAAAATCAGTAACTCAGCAATCGCCTCCCGACTCAGTTGCTGCTTATATAAACTGTGGTATGCCTCCCGAGCACTGACGGCGCGTAATAAAGTATCCATCCGGTAGTATTCGCGTACCGGGTCATCGTCGCTATCCAGTAATTGGTTTTTCACATCCAACAAGCGCGCGGTGCTGTCAGCCCGTTCAATCAAGGTACCCAGTCGAATAAAATAGAGTGCATCACTGCGCAGCAAGGTGCCATATACCGCACCGCGAAATAGATGTGAGCGCTCCTTAACCCAATCAAAAAAGGCATCAATTCCGGCAGCGCTGATACCTTGGCGGCGTAGCTGTTTCATCTCAATCCAGGTGGCATTGATACTTTCCCAAACCTCGGACGATAAGCTGCCGCGTACTGCATGGGCATTGTTCCACGCCATCTGCAAACAACTAAAAATACTGCTAGGGTTGTTGCTGTCGAGCACGAAGAAATTCAGCAGATGGGTCATCGAGACCTGCGGATAGTGCTCGGTAAACAGTGTCTGGGTGTTGCTCAGGCTGAGTGGCACCAGTAGATCAAAATTCACCCGATTGCTGGTTGGCATCATCGATAACCGGTTGGTGACATCCAGCACCCTGGTGATGTTTTCTGCCCGCTCCAGATAGCGGGCCATCCAATAAAGCTCACTGGCTGTTCGGCTTAGCATGCATCGTCCTCCAATACCCAGGTATCCTTGGTTCCGCCACCTTGCGAAGAGTTAACGACCAACGACCCTTCTGCCAGTGCGACTCGGGTTAAGCCCCCAGGCACTAAACGAATTTCTGCACCACACAGGGCAAAAGGACGTAAATCAATATGGCGCGGTGCAAGTCCGCTATTCACAAAGGTCGGGCAGGTAGAAAGGGCGAGGGTTTCTTGTGCGATGTAATTTTGTGGTCGCGCCAAGAGTAACTGGCGGAATTGGGCTATTTCAGCTTGTGTCGCCGCAGGTCCAATCAACATGCCATATCCCCCGGCTCCATGAACTTCTTTCACTACCATCTGATCCAGATTAGCTAATACATATGAAAGATCAGTGGGTTGGCGGCATTGCCAGGTGGGAACATTCGCCAGAATCGGTTCTTCGGAAAGATAAAAATGAATCATTTCAGGGACATAAGGATAGATGGATTTATCATCGGCGACGCCAGTACCAATCGCATTAGCCAATACCACACCACCTGCGCGATATACCGACAGTAGTCCGGGGACACCGAGCATGGAGTCAGGGCGGAAAGCCAGCGGATCGAGGAAGGCATCATCCACCCGCCGGTAGACAACATCGACTTTGCAGGGGCCTGCGGTAGTTCGCATAAATACTGCCCCTTCTTTGACAAATAAGTCAGCACTTTCAACCAGTTCAACCCCCATCTGTTGAGCCAAAAAACTGTGTTCAAAATAGGCACTGTTAAAGCGCCCCGGGGTTAGCACTACTACGGTAGGGTCGTTGACCGGTGTGCTTTCGCGCAGCGTTTGTAACAGGTGAGAAGGGTAGCGCTCAACAGGTGCAATGCGTTGTTGTGCAAACAACTCCGGGTAGAGCCGCATCATCATTTTACGGTTTTCCAGCATATACGAGACGCCGGACGGGGTACGCAGGTTATCTTCCAGCACGTAATAGAGACCATCGCTGTTGCGGACCATATCCACACCGATGATATGTGCATAAGTATCACGGTGCAGGTTCACCCCTTGCATACAGGGCTGATATTGGTCATTCGCCAGCACTTGTTCGGCCGGAATAATGCCCGCTTTCAGGATATGTTGTTCATGGTAAATATCATGTAAGAACGCATTCAACGCTTGTACGCGCTGGCGAATGCCGCGATCCAGCATTTGCCATTCGCTGGCGGGAATAATGCGTGGCACGCTATCGAACGGTATTAATCGCTCTGCGCCATCATCGTCACCATACACATTAAAGGTAATGCCTACCCGGTGAAATAGCAGTGCAGCTTCTTCACGCTTACGCGCAATGGTTAGCTGATCGGCCTGTTGTAACCATTGCCAATAGGCATCGTAATGGCCTCGGTGTTGCCCCTCAGCCAGTAACATTTCATCGAAAAATCGTGATACGGAAAGGTCGATGTTCAGCATTATCACCTCGCTAACAGAACAGGCTGTATTGGTGATCACGCATAAACTGTGCCAGCTCGTAAAACAGGCAAAATAAAGGGGATTAGAGCGATTTCAGCCCTATTAAGGTGCAATTAGTGAGTGTAGTGCATTATTACTGAGCAGAAAGTTGCCACATCATGATCATGATGATCTGCAATAGCGCATTGTGAAAGGCAGAGAGAAAATATTAGCAGGATAGCAATAAAAAACGGCTGGTAATCACCAGCCGTAGACGCAATGACATCAGAATTAACGACGTACCGCGATAGCTTCGATTTCGATCTTCACATCTTTTGGCAGACGCGCAACTTCAACACATGAACGTGCAGGGAATGGCGCATTGTGTTCAGTAAAGAAAGCTTCGTAAGTGGCATTAACTGTGGTGAAGTCATTCAGATCTTTCACAAATACAGTGGTTTTCACGATATCGGCAACTTTCAAACCCGCGGCTTCAACGATAGCTTTTACATTCTCCAGTGACTGACGCGTCTGTGCTGATACATCATCGGCGACCAAACCTGTTTTTGGATCAACAGGGATCTGGCCTGACGTGAGGATCATACTACCCAGATCGACACCTTGAACATAAGGGCCGATGGCGGCAGGGGCGAGCTCAGTGCTGATATTGCGTGACATGTTGACTCCTGGTTACGTAATGCGGAAGGAACCCGTCATCTTTCATGTTGCTGGCATATTGGCTGCGCTCAATTACCCGAATCACTTAGCGTGATGCGCTCATCGGGACTATAAGCCTCATCCTGCGGGCCAGCGTTTACCGCTTTCCTGCACCATGAAATCTATTGGGTTTAATTATTTCTATATTATAAAGATGGGGTAGATTACGGCAACCCACGTGAATCAAATTTGCGATGTCGCATTGCTGCGAATATTGCCACTATTGTAAATATTAACGGGCAGCAATATTCGCTTAAGCCGAGCATTAATCCGCTTGCAGCACTTAATCCGCTTGCAGCACTACCTGGTGATCAAACTCTTTCTCGCAATATTTACATTTAAGGTGGATTTCACCTTGTTGTGCTTTTACTTTAAAGCTGGAGTCGACTGGCTCATTGTGGCTGATGCAGTTACTGTTTGGGCAAGTGAGGACGCCATCGATCTGCTCTGGCAGGCTTAGGGTCAGTTTCTTCACCACTTCGTAGTTATCGATGCGGTTAACGGTAGCATCTGGTGCATACATCGCCAGTTGGTTGGCCTGTTGCTCTGTCAGGAAGGTATTTTCTATTTTAATCAAATCCTTACGTCCTGACCGTTTAGACGGTAGATTCAATCCAATAGTAATACGTTGATCAGTGGCGGTCAGTTTGAACAGCGACAACAATTTAAAGCCGATTTGTGCCGGAATATGGTCAATCACAGTGCCACATTTAATCGCTTCAACCTGTAGTTTGTAATCCTGAGTCATGTTCAATCCCCCTTAAAGAGCCAATTCTGCGTTTAAAACCAGTGCCAGCAGTGCCTGACGTGCGAAAATCCCGTTACCTGCCTGTTGGAAATAGTAGGCATAAGGGGTCTTATCGACATCGGTGGTTATTTCATCAATTCTTGGCAGCGGGTGTAGCACTTTGAGATTCTCTTTCGCGCCATTCAAATCAGCCGCTCGCAAGATAAACTGCGCTTTGACATTGGCATACTCTGACGGGTCAAGGCGCTCTTTTTGCACCCGGGTCATGTAGAGAATATCCAGTTCTGGCACCACTTCTTCAATGCTTTCGTGCAGGCTGTATTCGATACCTTTTTCTGCCAGCATTTGCAGGATATAAGCAGGCATTGCCAGAGCATCCGGGGCGATAAAGAAGAAGCGGTTGCCGGTGAATTTGGCTAGCGCCTGCGTGAGTGAGTGCACGGTACGGCCATATTTCAGGTCGCCGACCATGGCGATATTGATGTTATCCAGCCGGCCTTGGGTTTCCTGAATGGTGAACAGATCGAGCAGTGTTTGCGTCGGGTGCTGGTTTGCACCGTCACCGGCATTAACTACCGGTACATTCCCCGAGAACTGAGCGGCCAGACGGGCCGCCCCTTCTTGTGGGTGACGCATGACAATGGCATCCACATAGGTACTGATGACTGACATAGTATCTGCCAGCGTCTCGCCTTTTTTGCCAAGGGAGGTATTACTGCTATCAGAAAAACCGACCACTGAGGCACCTAAACGGTGTATGGAGGTTTCAAATGACAAACGAGTGCGGGTCGAGGCTTCGAAAAAGCAACTGGCGATCACTTTGTGTTTTAGCAACTCAGGTTGCGGACTACTTTTCAGGCTGGCGGCGGTACGCAGCACCAACTCCAGTTCGTCGCGACATAAATCGTTAATTGAGATGATATGTTTGTGATACAACGTGTTGGCCATTTTTCGCTCTCCTCTATGACCCGTTATACTTCCAGCTGCATGTGTGTTGGCTGCTTTTGCTCATCCCGGTGACTTACTTGTCGTTGACCTTAAAATAAGTAAGCTCCTGGGGATTTACTCAATTGCCGCCTTCCTGCAACTCGAATTATTTAGGGTATATATTTTAATTGGTGATAATGCTTAATTCGGCACCGATCAGCAGACAAAAAAAAGCCCCTCAACGAGGGGCCTTACGGGATCGGTTTAGCAACGGGAGAAAGAACGGCAGTTGGCTGCCTGTTGGCAGGCAATTTTGTCGACCATCGAGAGGGTCATTTTCAACAAAACGCACTTGGCTTTCCATCATATCTCCCGGCAAATTGTGGCGAATTATACTCGCGTGTGGTTTCTCTGCAAGGGGTAAAAGCCGCATTTTTGCGATTAGCAAACGATTACTCATCAGGATTGGTTTCAATTATCTGATGAGTAATGCCAATGGCCGCCCTCTGGATGGCATTATCACCAGAGGGAATACAACCTGATTTTGTCGCCCGCTATTCAAGTGATTTGACTAGCTTGCCAGGTAAATTACCGAGGATAAAATCATTGATGATACTGTCAAAATCCTTATCGCTCTTAAAGCCTAATGCTTTGGCATAATGCGCTGCGAAATCCCCAGGCCAAGAGCTTACGATCTTCTCAATTAATGGATCTTGCTGAATCTTAATGTGATCAGCGACAGCGTCACCCGCAATACGCCGCAATGCATCAATCATTTGCTGTACGGTAATAGATAGCCCAGGCAAATTAATCACCCGCCCACCCTTAAGTTGACTGGCATCCAATTGGTGACCATGGATAAGATTATTAATTGCCATCTTCGGCGATAGCAGCCATAACGGTGTTTGCAGGCTAACAGGGCAAACCACGTCAATACCTTGCAACGGCTCACGGATAATGCCGCTGGCAAAACTGGAGGCCGCGCGGTTTGGTTTTCCTGGGCGTACTACAATGGTTGGCATACGCAGGCTACGACCATCAACAAATCCCCGGCGGCTATAGTCTGCTAACAATAAATCGTTTAATGCTTTTTGCGTACCATAGGAACTCTGAGGCGACCATACCTGTTCATCCGGCACGACAGCCGGTAACTCACCGCCAAATACCGCCACTGAACTGGTGATAATCACTTTAGGGCAGTGTCCAAGCTGACGAGCGCGCTCGAGTAAACTGCGGGTAGCATCAAAATTGATCCGCATACCCAAATCAAAATCTTCTTCTGCCTGACTGGAGACAATCGCTGCCAGGTGGAAAACGGTGTCAACGTGTTGATTAAAAACGCTGGCAAGCCAGTGCGGATCAGCGATATCACCGCAAAAAACCTGTACCCGTTCATCTGTAATCGCCTCCAGAGGCACCACATCACAGGCTATAATCTTACTGATCAGGCGCTGCTGACCTTGCTGGTCGGTCAGATAATCCTGTGTCAGTAAATGTTCAATCAATCGACGACCAAGAAAGCCCGCCGCTCCTGTTACCATTATGTTCATCGTCTTATCCTTTATCTGCATTGTTAGCGGTTTACTGTCTTGGCCGGGACTAAAAATACGAGCGCCGCACCAATAAATAGCATGGTGGAAATAATCAGCATTCCGGTAGTGGTGCTTTGGGTCAGGTCTTTCAGGTAGCCCATCATATAAGGTGCGACAAAGCCTGCCAGGTTGCCCCAGGAGTTAATCAGAGCGATGCCGGCTGCGGCTGCGGTTCCACCGAGGAACGCAGTTGGCAGGCTCCAAAATAGTGGCAAGGTACTCAATGCCCCCATGGCACCCAGAGTTAAGCCCATCATGGCAATAACGATGTTGTCACTGAAACTGGCGGAAATAATCATCCCGATCCCGCCCAATGTCGCGGTTAAAGCCAGATGCCAGCGCCGTTCGCGCAAACGGTCAGCACTACGTGATACTACGATCATGGTCAGGGCGGCGGCACCGTAAGGAATGGCACTTAACAAACCAATGCTCAGTACGTCTTTTACCCCACTCTCTTTGATCAGTGTTGGTAACCAGAAGCCGATAGTGTAGAAACCTGCAATCAGGCAGAAATAGATAAGCGTGAGCAACCAGACTCGGGGTTGCAGGAAAATCTCTTTCAGGCTGCTGTGGACATGATGTTGTGTGTCGTTATCAATGTTGGTTTGTAAGATCTTTTTCTCTTCGTCGGTTAGCCATTTGGCATGACTGATACGGTCAGTCAGTTTAAAAATAACCAAAATACCGATTAAAACGGATGGGATACCTTCCAGGATAAACATCCATTGCCAACCCGCAAAGCCATGGAATCCATTAAATGCGCCCATGATCCAACCCGATAACGGTGCGCCTATCACGCCGGATAATGGAACGGCAGTGGCGAATAAGGCGTACATGCGGCCACGGCGGTTAGTTGGGAACCAATAAGAAAGATAAAGAATGACGCCGGGATAGAATCCAGCCTCTGCAATTCCCAGCAAGCAACGCATTACGTAAAATGACATCGGTGTGGTGACAAAAGCCATCCCTGCCGAGATGATGCCCCAGGTGATCATAATGCGCGCAATCCACAACCGTGCCCCTACGCGGTGCAGCATCAGGTTACTGGGGATTTCCAGAAAGAAGTAGGCAATAAAAAAGATACCGGCGCCGAATCCATACACCGCCTCTGAAAATTGTAAGTCATCCGCCATCTGCAATTTGGCGAAGCCAACGTTAACCCGATCTAAATAAGCGACGACATAGCACAGCATCAGTAAGGGTAAAATATGCCACGCAGCCTTGCGATAGGCATGGTTCTCCGCAGGGACCGCGTTAGGTATCACTAATTGTTCAGTGGGTGATTCAGACATGATGGAGCCTCTTATTTTAGTTATTTGCAGGGGAACAAGGTTCAGCGAAAATCCGTTTGGTTATCGCGCTGGCGTTGTACAGAAATAG
>NZ_JAZGQA010000169.1:0-9090 GCF_048593855.1 Yersinia sp. 2542 StPb PI | reverse complement strand
ATAACGGTGGGAAATATGTCCAAAAAAAGTAGTCGGAATTGTTTTTTTCCGGTAAGCGACTAGTAGACCCTTTATGGTTAAATCATACTTATCGGTAAAAACTGCTTTATATGTCATGCACAATTGTCCTTATTTTAAGGCCTGCACGGAATTAGCCAGTCTTCTTTCATGCCCATCATAGGTGGTATAAAAACGCTTTTCAATACCATAAAGCAGAAGTTTCAACTCATCATCTGTCGATATTTCAAATTTACTACTAGCATGATCGAATTTTAGTTTTTGCTCACAATAACTTTCAATATACGTCAACATATTGGCTTTATCTGCGACGGTCATCGTGTCAAGCGTTGCCATCGCTAGAGCCACTCGTTTCCGATTAGGCTTCGATACTTTCTCTACATTATACTCATTAGTGAGCTCAATAAATGACTCCTCTAGAAAAAGTTCGACCTCTTCTTGGGTTGCTTCTTTGTAGAGCATATCAATTCCAGGGAAAATGCGAGATATTGTTACTAAATTTCGAAAAATAAGTGTGTCTGATGTACGAAAATATATCGCATCTGGCGTTGAATTGATCACAAGACGATTGGTGCTTGCTTCAACTTTCGCTACTTCACCAAAGACTACCGTCTTTCTTTTAATAAATAGCGCAGACGTTACTTTTTGGAAGTAAAAACCTTCCCCTTGCACAGAGATAATATAAGCAATTTTAGCAAATTGCTCCTTAGTTAAATCATCGTAATCTTTTGAATCAAAGTCATTATTTAACATTTCAAGACTAAATGGCTGCTGACTAAATTGTGCAACTTTAAACCATGCATCTTCATCTAGGTTGTGATCAGGGTTATAAGTAATACAAGTAGTAACATCGACATCAACAGTTTCGAAAATTGTACAATCCGAGATTAGCTTACGCAATGGCTTTTTGCGAAGCCCTTTAACTTTAACCAATACATGATCCATTGTTAGCTCCGTTCAATAAATGTGTAATTATTAATTCTGAAAGCTGTTGAAATTTCAATGTCACTCGGCATTTTGTATTTTTGGCGACTGATCAAAAAGATTACTGTCCCGTTTTTTGTTTTAATATTGTAGAACTCGTAACCAAAGATGAGGAATAGTGGATTGAAATAGAGTGCTTGGGACAAAAAAGTGAAAATAAATAGAATGCCGTATACAAACCATAATGTTTCCCAATTGCCTACGCTAAGCGCTACAAAAAAATACCCTAGATAACTGGGTAAGAAACTGTTGTTAGCATGTTCAATGCTCTCTACCTCACCTTTTTTGAATTCATCTTTTCCAAGTTTAGAACTTAGTAAAATACTTATTCCCGTGAGTAATATGGGAATAAGTATGTAGATTAAATAAGATACCGCATTCGGCAGTGAGCTAATCCAGTCAAGACCATTATTGATGGTAAAAAAGTACTCTAGAGCATGTCCTTTTTGCACAAGAAAAATTATCACTAATAGTGATGTGGCATTAAATGTCAATAGAAGCCGGAACGCGATATTCATAATCACCTCACTGTTACCTGTCCGTTCATTAACATCGGGAGAAGCCAGTTGCGGAGTTTAATTAGATTTTGGTTTTCAAGGCTACGGCAAAAAATAATTTTATTGTATTCAGAAACAATATTGTCATACTGTTTCAATATTTCTTGTTGAGGATAAATAACTTCAAGTGAGTACAAATCGTCCTTAGTGATAGAACCGAAAGTGGTTCCCTCTGAGTTTCGGCGATCAAAAACCTGTTTAAAGTACTTCATTACATAAAATAAAAAACCATCTGAACCACTTTTACTGTTTAATGCTGCGAGTCCTCGCCCAATGCAACAGTCGGCATTAGCAATATTCATGTCACCTACTGGGGCGCGAACACTCAACAGAATATCGCCTTTTTTTGCCATTCGTGCTGGCGACGTCGTATATTGGCGAGGCGTAGGGAAAAGCCAACCAAAATCAGTTGAGCCTTGAAAAAATAAAGATCCATTTCCATCGTCATTGTAAGACTCTCCAACAGGCGATTGCCCCATAGTAATATTTGCTATTTGAGAAAGTGTTCTGACTTCCCAATCGACAGGAATATTCCGCTTCAGGGGTAAGTGATACACCATCTTCCCACCGGAAGTTTTATACGGTTTACCATTAGCATCAGGGAAATCAAACTGCACAAACCAGTAGTCGTACAGCGTTTTCGCCATCGCTTCCAGTTCGGTATTGATATGGCTATTGAGATCGATTTTCTTGTCAATTTTCACTAAGAAATTTGCTACAGCGTCCTGCTCGGTTTTTGAGCGAATAGGAAAGTCAAGTAATCTAAAATTTGTTGTAGCTTGAGCTAATGCAGGAACACCAACATGGCTTTTGAATGATAAAAGACGTTTTTGTCCTTCATCAGTATGAAAATAGTATGTGAAATATATAGGGTTAACCAATTCACTTTTTAATTTAACTCTAAATTGGCTTTGTGATATTACATACTCTTCGAATTCTGAGTCATCAGGGATGTAAGCTATTTGCCCAAGTGTTCCTCGATGTGTAATGATAATATCACCACGCTTTGCTATGGCTTTTTTATAACCGGCGGCTCTTTCCTTCGTAACATAATTTTTAAAACAGTCTTTGAGTTTAAAGTCAGAGATATTTTGGCCGTTTAAAACAGGTACGCCGTGATCAACAAAGAACTCAACCTTTATATCTGAACCAAATGGTCCCATTGAAATTTCATCGACAAGTTCCCCGATTTTTTTATAAATTTTACTCATACTTCAACCCCGCCAGCTGCTTCTTGATCTCTACTTCCAGATCGCGTGACTGACTAAACAGACTATCCAGATTCTCAGTAAACCCTTTCATTTTCTCGGCGAACTGCTCAGGAGTAATATCTGTATACTCAATTTTGACATCAAAATACTGTCCAGCACTAAGTGAGTAGTTTTTCGCCGCGATATCGTCATAAGAAACCACCACAGAGAAATCTTCTTCGGTCCATTTCTTATTAAATACTTCGCAGATACGCTGCTCTTCTGCATCCGTCAGCACCGTTTTCTGGTTTTTACCGTCTTTAACTTTCCCGCCTAAATTAGAAGCGTCAATCAGTACCACACCCTCTTTATTGCTGTCGTCGATAAACAGAATAGAAACGTTGGTGCCAGTGGTAGCAAAGATATTTGACGGCATAGAGACCACACCTGCCAGCATCTTGTTATTTACCAGATGTTCACGAATACCTTTATCAATCCCGGACTGCGCGGTAATAAAGCCAGTTGGGACGACTACTGCCGCTTTACCACCAGGTTTTAACGAGAAAATGATGTGCTGCAGAAACAGCTGATAAATGGACATTTTTTCTATTGCCGCTTTCGGTATTTTTGGGATACCGGCAAAGAAACGTTCCTGATTATCTTTACTGTCCAGGTCATCGCGGAAATCGCTGAAATCCATCTTAAACGGCGGGTTAGAGACAATATAGTCAAAGCGTTTCAACTCCCTGCCATCTTTGTGATACGGATGCAAAATAGTGTTGCCCTGAATCACATTTGGAATGGAGTGAACCAGATTATTGAGGATCAGATTCAGGCGTAGCAGGCTGGAGGACTTCTGCGAGATATCCTGAGCGAAGATACTGCAGCGATCCTCTCCAATGGCATGAGCCACATTCATCAACAGCGTACCTGAGCCTGCAGAGGGGTCATAGCAGCTGACGTTGCGTACTTTACCTTGTTGATCTTTTGGCACCAGAATCTCAGCCATGATACGAGCCACTGCGTGAGGCGTGTAATACTCGGCATATTTACCGCCGGAGTTGCTGTTGTAGTCTTTGATCAAGTATTCAAAAATGGTGGCGTAGAAATCAAATTTCTGCGTAAAGATACGCTCAAAACTAAACAGGCCTAGCTTGTTGATAATGGCGCGGCAGAAATCATCCCGTTTAGATTCATCGGCAATATACTGGCTAAGGCGATCAAACAGCACGACTTTCGCGCCGCCGTCGGTTTTCACCGCGAATACATCATTGTTGGTCACCGCGATATCTATCAAAGTATCGTCAAAGGTCTTGGCAAAATCCGCAGCGTTTTGATGGTTGAACAGGTAGCTGATAAAGTGATGCGGTTTCAGGCGAGCGGTATCACCACTCATACGCTGTTGCAGCTTTCTTAGCTGCTCTTCACTCATGACACTTAGCGCATCTTCCCAGCTTCCTGCTTCAGCAAGCTTGGGATCAACTTTTTTAGCTTCAAACGCAAACTTGTCGTTTAAGAACTTGTACAGGAAGGCCTGAATGATAATTTTGAATTCATTGCCATCATTACCCAAGCCGTAGTTGGCGCAAATGCTTTTCAGACTGTCGATCAGGTTCTTAGTGTTATCTTTAAATTCTAGCTCTACCACGTTCGTGCTCCGGTATTAAATTCGTTCAGGTACTCTGCAACAATCAGGCGATTAATATCGCTGGCAGCGTCGGATGTCAGTTTTATATGGTGCACATCTTCAAAATGGTTGAGCACACATGACACCAGCTGTTTCTCAAAATAGCTTTCATTGTTCAGGATCTGGCTGTTATTCAGCACTTTTTCATCCGCATCCTGCTTCACACCGAGCAGGGCCTCAAAGACTTTACGCTCTGGCTCACCAAAACTGCCACGCTCTTGTAGCCGTTTATGCGTTCGGGCATACTTAACATCACCCCGATACTTCTGGCGCAGCAGGTGATTGAGGCGGTTCAGCTCTTTGATTCGGTCATGAATTCTATTGAGTGTACCAATATTAGCAACCATTTCGTTCTGAGTTACGTCGCTGAGTTTCTTTTTCTTAAATAGACGTTCCAACTCTTCCCTGAGAGTGACAAAGCGTGGGTCTTGCTGGTCGAAGTTGCTGGCCAGTGTTTCACGGGTTCGCCGTAACGTCTGTTTCAGTTTATCCGCCAGAACCAGCTCTTCTTCTCCCACTTTTACAAATTCGAAAATAACATCTTCCAGCGTACGGTTTAACAAACCGGAGATATCCTCCCCCTGTTCCAAACCTTCTCTCAGATTAAGCAGGTCCAGGCGATTGCTAGCTTCACGATAGAGGATATTGAGCCGTGAGAAGTCTAACTCGGCGAGGAAATCGTAATCCCCCTGAAGACGAATCACGTTATACAGACTTCTGGCATCCGCCAGAGCATTTTTCAGCACTAGCGCGGTTTCACGATCCTGAATCTGGCTGATTTGATCGGCGAAAATTTCTGCATTTTCGATATCAAACTGGAATAGCACATCTTTGATATGTTCGATTTCCTGGCGGATTTCCTCATGCGATTTGAACAATTTGGAGTAATGTGCCATTTCATCGCCCAGCTCATCCTGAAGCTCTTCGAAGTAGGCTTTGTTGGTAGCATCAAATTCCTGACTGATATCTGCAAAATCCACCACATAGCCGTAGCGGAAATCTTTGTAGGTACGGTTAACACGGGTTAATGCCTGCAGCAGGTTATGTTTACGGATCACCCGACCCAGATAGAGTTTTTTTAAACGCTTCGCATCAAACCCCGTCAGCAACATATTGAAGACAAACAATAAATCTATTTTTCCCGCTTTGAAGTCTTCTACCCAGTCCTTTCGTTCCTGTTTTGTGCCTACATCATGCAGGATTAAGGCGCCGTTCTTAATCGACTTTTTCTTGTATTTGGGTGCGTTGTAAAGCGCCTTTGGCTCTGCGGCTTGCAAATAGTATTTATCTTCTTCTGACTCCGAGACCTCTTCAGCGGATGAGGTATAATCTGCGTTAAAAAGGGCAAACATCTGTTTCGCCTGTTCAGCGCTGGCGCAAATCACCATGCCACCAATAGTATCGTCATTGTGGATTCTGCGACTGTTTTCAAAATCGGTAACAATGTACTCCAACATAGGGCTAACAAAGCTTGGATGCGAATAGACCTGGGTCTGTTCCCCGCTGCCCATTTGCACCTCGGCATCTTTCAACGCCTGTTGTAACACCATTCTGTAGTTGCTGGCGATTTCTTCGCGTATAAGACGGAGCGTGTAGCCATCAGCAATTGACGCATCGTAGTAATATTTATGGATGTATTCACCGAACAGTAAACGCGAGTTATAATCGGTACCAAGCAGCGGAGTCCCGGTCAAACCGATTTTTATGGCATGAATATCTGACTGGCTTAAATTGGCGAGGAAACTTCCCTTCGGGTTATAGCTGCGATGGACCTCATCCAGAAAATAGACCCGCTGAATGCTCACATCGTAATCTTTGGTTGAAATAATATCCGCATTCTCGCTGAATTTCTGGATATTGACGACGGTAATTTCCGGCTTACCAAGATGGTTATGGATAACCTGTGTTGTCTTAATATCACGAGCAAACGCATCACGGGAGTCGATAATATGTACCGTCAACCCGCGCGCGGTAAATTCACGCTGCGCCTGTTGCAGTAAGTCAATGCGATCAACAATGAAATAGAATTTTGGGATCACATGTTTCTGCTGAAAATAATCGGTAAGGAAACTAACGTTATAATACGCCAGCGCCGTTTTACCACTGCCTTGAGTATGCCAGATGATCCCTTTTTTGATCCCCGCGTTTAATTTACGTTCTATTGCTTTAGTTGCAAAGAGCTGCGGGTAGCGCATGATGTGTTTCTGCCAACCGTCTGACTCTGCGACGTAAGCCAGCGCATAACGAAGGATGAACGACAGGCGATTACGACTTAATAATGACGTACAAATACGATTAGTAGGCCGATTATGATCTTTATTGGTCTGAAATTCAGGGCTATTGCGGATCACTTCCAGGTTATTGTCTTTAAGGACAATCAATTCATCCTCTTCTGAAGAAGGCTTTAGCAGTGCAGTCAGGTCAAAAATTTCTTCTTCGCGAAAATAGTTAAATACCGGCTGATGGTATGAGCTGCTAGCATAGAACGTTCCTTGGATCGGCTCAGGATCGCCGTCGTCATACTCCATGTTATTGGAGAAAATCATAAACTGCGTAACATTGGCAAAACGCCTAAATTTCGGGTTCTGAAAACGTTCGTTTATGCGATTACGTTCAGCAATGATACCTTCGCGATTATTCGGCTTTTTAACTTCAATGAAGACCAGCGGCATTCCATTAATAAGTAGCGTGATATCGGGCCGGAATTCCTCATCACCATTTTCACAGGTCAGTTCCGTGACGACATGAAAGCTGTTGTTGTTAAAATTTTCAAAGTCGATCAATTTTACATTGGAGCGATCGGTAAGTTTTTCAAAAAAAGCACGCCCTAAATCTTCATTGTCGAGTAAGAGTATAACGTCTTTCAGCAGGCGTCCGATATCCTCAGGGTTCGTATTAGGGTTAATCCTTGCAATGGAGGCCTTGAATATCTCAGGGAAAATGTTAGTTGCTTTGTCCCAACTCAGCCCTTTAAGTGACAGATAGGTGTACCCCAGCCTCATAAGGTGCAGAATCGTTGGGATTTTTACACGAGTATCTTCAGTAAATTTTGTTTTTTTCCCTGCAGTTATCATTTCTGAGATACCCTCTCAAGTAATTCACTAAGTTCACAATTGAAGAGAACACAAAGTTTATCCAGTGCTTCTAAGTCCACTTTCTGGGCAGTTTCTTTGTACATTAGGGTGACAGTATTACGACTTAGGCCAGTTTTCTTGGCCACGTCAGAAATTCGCATTTTGTTTTCACCCATCAGGCGAGCTAGATGGCAACGGATCATTATGGTCCTTAGCGTCTCATCATGTTCAGTGCATGGACTTACTATACCTTAGCTTCACTCTTACCCAATATTTTTACAGTTTAACTTACATAATTGCGGGTAAAGCGTGATCGTAGTTCTATCTGTAAGGGAGTAAACCTCAAACAGGAATACCTCAAAGGTATCCATCCTGACGGTTTTCCGCGCACATTGAGACTCAGCCCTGGCTAGCGGGCAAGGCAAGTATGATGTAGACAGAGCAGTTTTTAGCCAATTATTTGATGGGATATCAGTGATTTTTTGAACAAAGGGATAAGTATGACAGTCAAGACTTTCGACCTAAATATTGAGAAAATCCTAGAAAACTGGGAAATCAGGCATGCTGTAAGAGAAATCATTGCTAATGCTTTAGATGAGCAGCTTCTTACTAATACTCAGCCGGTATCTATCCGTAAAGCTGGGGATGACTGGATCATTAGGGATTATGGCAGGGGGATAAAATATACCCACTTAACCCAGAATGAGAATCAGGAAAAACTAAACGCTCAGGGTGTGATAGGGCGCTTTGGGATCGGATTAAAAGATGCGCTGGCGACATTTGAGCGAAACGGCGTTAAATGTCATATACAATCACGGTATGGGATAATAACCACCAGCAAAATGTCAAAACAGGGGTTTGGTGATGTATCCACGCTTCATGCCGTCATTGAAGAAACGAACGATAACAACTTTGCCGGAACCGCCATCACATTAAGCCATATAGCTGATGAAGAGGTCCGCACAGCCCACAAAATGTTCCTGTCATTCAGTGGTGATACTGTGACAGANACTACGGCGTATGGTCAGATAATTAGCAATCCATCGGGGGCAGGAAAGATCTACATCAACGGCGTGTTGGTCGCCCAGGAGGATAACTTCCTTTTTTCCTATAACATCACGCATCTTAACGCCCAGATAAAAAAGGCTATCAACAGGGAACGAACTCATGTTGGGCGTAGTGCTTATACAGACACTGTGAAGAAAATATTGCTATCTTCCACAAATGTACATGTGGCTAACCTACTCGCGGAAGATATGTCCGGTTTCAGCGCCGGATCGATGCATGATGAACTTTCGTGGATAGATGTTCAAGAACATGCAGTCACTCTCATGAACAAAACCGGTGACACTGTTTTTATTACCGCCTCTGAGAGTATGATGCATCCAGACATGGTAGATGACGCACATAAAAATGGGTTAAGGATCGTGACCATACCGGACAGTCTACGAATCAGAATCATTGATAAAGTGGATGATGAAGGTAAACCAATAAATGATATTACCCGCTACGTGCAGAGTTACAACGATAGTTATCATTTTAGCTTTATCGATACAGCAGAATTAACCACAGCCGAACGT
>NZ_JAZGQA010000168.1:0-9203 GCF_048593855.1 Yersinia sp. 2542 StPb PI | reverse complement strand
ACTGCCGTGCTATTAGCACTAGCGATAATCGGTATTATCTGGACTCTCACCAAGGCGCGCCGCTCCACACTGCTGGGTTCTACCCGTAAGCAACTGGAAACGGATCGCGAGTTATTGGAGAAAGAGCGTTGAGCCGCCGTAAATTAGCACAGGAAAAGGCCGCATTGTTACATGAGATCCAGCAACAACGTCTGGATCTCGCCAACAGCGCCGCACATTGGCTTGAGGTCACTGCACCTTATGATCGCGGTTGGGCACAAATCGTCGGTATGCGAAAATATTTGATGATTGGCTCCAGTCTGGTCGCGCTATACGGTATCCGCCACCCGAGTAAATTTATCCGCTGGTCGCGTCGAGCGGTTGGATTATGGGGAACCATCCGATTGTTTCGTAACACTTTTCTCTTACGTTAACCAGCCGTTACTTCACTTGGTGGCATATCGATATCTCATGCGGGCTACTGACGGCCCTTCCCCCTTTCTTATGCCTAAACAGACCGTTTTTCGGCTTTAATCTGCTTACACTTCAGTTTTTTTGATAAAAACAGACAGTTTTACTTGCTAACAACTTCTCTACTTCTCAACTAACATTCTCTCATCAACTCAGGGAGTTTGCGGGATAACACCGGCAAGCGACCACACACAAGCACCTTTGATTAACCATTAACGCCCGCAGATGCCAGGCATTAATAGAACAACTTTTTGGAGAAGTCGTCGATGAACAAATTACAAGATACTGGCCTGTTGGTAGCACGCATTCTGATGCCGATTCTGTTTATTGTAGCCGGTTACGGCAAAATGGGTGATGCCTATGCTGGCACACAACAATATATGCAAGCAATGGGTGTCCCAGGCTTCTTCCTGCCATTGACCATTTTGTTGGAATTTGGTGGCGGTCTGGCAATTCTGTTTGGTTTCCTGACCCGTACCACTGCACTGTTCACTGCGGGTTTCACTATTCTGACGGCACTTATCTTCCACACTAACTTTGCGGAAGGCGTTAACCAGTTGATGTTCATGAAAAACCTAACCATCGCTGGCGGTTTCATTGTGTTGGCGGTTGCCGGCCCGGGTGGTTTCAGTATTGACCGTCTGCTGGGTAAGAAATGGTAAGGCTATACTATAAAATGCAATCCCCAAAGTAATTGGAGTTGCAGCCTGGCTGCAAGCGAATGACAAATTGGGAACCAATTTGAACAGCATTTATGCTAGCCCGTAGGGTGAGCCTCAAGGATGAGGCTCATTAATCCCGATGAACTTACTCAGGCAAGTGATTCGGATGAATAAGAGCAGCTAACAACGCTACAATTTCAAGAACGCGGGGGGATTGGATGGGACAGCTCGTAGACGGCATGTGGAAAGACATCTGGTACGACACAAAATCTACCGGTGGTCATTTCAAACGCAGTACCTCACAGTTCCGCAATTGGGTGACTGCTGACGGGCAAGCTGGCCCACAAGGTAAAGCTGGCTTTAAAGCCGAAGCACACCGTTACCATCTGTATGTTTCTCTTGCCTGCCCATGGGCACACCGCACTTTACTCATGCGCACATTGAAAGGCTTAGAGTCACTGATTTCAGTTTCTGTGGTACATCCACTGATGCTGGAGAATGGCTGGACCTTCGCTAATGATTTTCCTGCCGCCACCGGCGACGAACTCTATCATCTTGACTATCTCTATCAGCTTTATCTGCGCGCCGATGCAAATTATAGCGGGCGGGTGACCGTTCCGGTGTTATGGGATAAGCAGCAACAGACCGTCGTTAGCAATGAATCTGCCGATATCATTCGTATGTTCAATACTGCTTTTGATGGAGTCGGCGCTAAAGCGGGGGATTATTACCCTACAGCGTTACGCAGTAATATTGATGATATTAACGGGTGGGTTTACGATCAGGTCAATAATGGGGTGTATAAGGCGGGATTCGCCACTACACAGGAAGCCTATGACGAGGCAGTTAATACCTTATTTGATGCATTGGCTAAGCTGGAACAGATTCTGGCGAAACAGCGATATCTGACTGGCGGCCAACTGACGGAAGCGGATTTGCGTTTATGGACCACATTGGTGCGTTTTGATCCGGTATATGTCACTCATTTCAAATGTGATAAGCGCCGTATCAGCGATTATCTCAGCTTATATGGCTTTTTACGCGATATTTATCAAATTCAAGGCGTCGCTGAAACAGTAGATTTTGCCCATATCCGCAATCACTACTATCGCAGCCACGGCACTATAAACCCTTACGGGATTATCTCCATCGGCCCACAGCAAGACCTGCTGGAGCCACATGGACGAGATACACGTTTCACTTTATTAACAGATTAACGCGCAGTAGCCGTTTACTTATTAGCGAACAATCTAGGGATTTCTCGCAGGAACCACGACTTAGCTTCCCCCATGCTGTCACGCCGCCATGCCATAATAATATCGGCCTCACGGCTGAACTCTGGCCCGACGACCCGTAAACGGCCCGCTTCAATGTCTTTTTCTACCATTTCATAAGGCATGGTCGCCACACCCAAACCGGCTAATAATGCCCGCCGCTTATCTTCGATAGTGCTGACCGTCAAACGTTGCTGTTTATCCAGCAATTGCACCGTGATAACTGGCCGCTCACGAGCGGTATCCGCGACGGCGACACCACGGTATTTCACTCGGGTCAGTTCTGACAGAGGCTCTGGTTCCAAATGAATGGGGTGGTCTGGGCTGGCAACATAGACACTAGTCACTTTGTACAGTTTACGGCTGTTAATCTCTGAAGATGCACGGAAATGCATATCGGGCGCAATGACGATATCAGCCCGCCCTTGCTCCAACCGTTCCCATGCCCCGGCCAATACTTCGGTAAAAATGGAGACCTGAGTATTAGCTTTGAGCGCCAGTTTGTCGATCAACGGGAACAGTTTCCATGCCGGAGACAATGCCTCACTGACAATCGTGATATGTGTTTCCCAGCCGCGCGCCAGTGCCTCAGCATCGGTGGTCAGTTTGTCTGCGGCCTCCAGTAACACCCGCCCGCGATCCAGTAGCATCCGCCCAACATTGGTAAATTTGGTGCGATGCCCGGAGCGGTCGAACAACACCACATCAAGCTCATCTTCAAGTTTCTGCATGGTATAGCTCAGCGCAGAAGGTACCCGCCCCAATTCATCAGCCGCCGCGGCAAAACTACCACGGCGGTCAATAGCATCCATTACTCTCAATGCTTCTAACGTTAGCGCCCGATCTTTGGCCATCATTTTCTCAATCAGGAAATTTGAATATAGCGACCAGATTAACTGGCTAACAATCCGTCGTCCAGACGCTTACCATCTCTTTATCAATTAATATCAGGATAGGGCAATCATTGTCATGATCACATGCAGAACAGCAAAACAGTGCGGGCAAGCTGACTATGGTTGGCTCCAAGCCCGTTATACTTTCTCATTCGGCCACTATTTTGACCCGAAGCTATTGGGCTATGCCTCACTGCGCGTTTTGAATCAGGAAGTGTTAGCACCGGGATCCTCATTTCAACCACGAACTTATCCGCAGGTTGATATTTTAAACCTGATTTTACAAGGTGAGGCTGAGTATCGAAATAGTCTGGGTAACTATGTGCGCGGTAAAACTGGCGATGTGTTGCTCTTTTCTGCTCAATCAGGTGTCAGCTATAGCGAGCATAATTTGAGTACTGATAAGCCATTAACTCGCATTCAGTTATGGCTCAATGCCTGCCCTGAGCAGGAAAGCAATCCCGCCCAGCACCTGTCATTATGCACGCAGCCACTAAGGCTACTAGCGTCTCCTGACGGTGAGCAGGGCAGCCTGAAACTGCGTCAGCAAGTATGGATTCATCATCTGGATTTAGCCGCGGGCGAACAGTACACCATTGACCTACACGGCCCCAGGGCTTATCTGCAATCCATTCACGGAACAGTAACGGTGGATGGGCCGCAAGCCAGTGAAACTCAGCGCCTGACCTGCGGTGATGGTGCTTTTGTACAAGAAGAACGGCATCTGGTGATTAAAGCTGAAACGCCGCTGCGTGCCCTGCTCATCGATTTGCCTGCGTGAATATGGGCGAGCACGCCAGCTAAAATTTAATGGGAAAAATGCGAGGTTCCCCCCACGTGACTCCCAGTATAATTACGGTTTTAACGACGCCATATCGATCACGAAACGGTATTTCACATCGCTTTTCAGCATCCGCTCATAGGCGTCGTTGATATCCTGAATCTTGATCATCTCTATATCTGAAGCAATGCCGTGTTCAGCACAGAAATCGAGCATTTCCTGTGTTTCAGCAATGCCGCCAATACATGAACCGGCCACCGAACGCCGTGCCAGAATCAATGGCATGGTGTTTATCATTGGGCTAAGATCACCAAGAAAACCAACAAATACCAGGGTGCCATCCACATTCAGTGTCGGCATGTACGGGTTGATATCATGGACATAAGGCACGGTATCAATAATCAGATCGAATTGCCCTTTGGTCGCGTCCATTTGTGCATCATCGGTGGATAACACAATATGATGTGCACCTAAACGACGAGCATCAGCCTCTTTACTCGGTGAACGGGTAAAGAGCGTCACTTCAGCCCCTAATGCATTCGCCAGCTTTAATGCCATATGACCCAAGCCACCCAAGCCAACTACCGCGACTTTACTGCCTTTACCCACTTTCCAATGGCGCAGCGGCGACCAGGTGGTAATACCGGCACACAGTAGTGGCGCGGCAGCTTGCAAATCCAAACCAGCAGGCATTTTCAGCACAAAATCTTCAGAAGCTACAATGGATTGTGAGTAGCCACCATAGGTTGGTGTATGGTCGTGGCGATCAACACCATTGTAAGTTTGCACATTGCCCTCTGCACAATACTGCTCCAGGCCCTGTTGACAGGGTTGGCACACTCGGCAGGAGTCCACCATGCAGCCAATTCCGGCAAAATCACCCACCTTGAATTTCGTGACACTGTTACCCACGGCGGTGACTTGCCCCACCACTTCATGCCCGGGTACCAGCGGATAGCTGCTGAACCCCCAGTCGTTACGCGCCTGATGCAGGTCTGAGTGACAGACACCGCAATAGAGCACATCCATCACCACATCATCAGGACGCGGATCGCGACGGGTAAACTCGAGTGGGGCAAGGGGAACTTGTGCGGATTTGGCTGCATAACCGAGAACTTTTATCGTCATGATGTATCTCCGGTATCATAAACACTGTGATTTGAAGCTAGATAAACCGTAAAGAACGTCGAGAGTAAACAGTTTGAGTACAGAAAAAGTTGGTTTCAAGGAAATTGCTACCTAGAGAGTATAGGCCTGTAAAGTAGCAATCCCGCCTCTATTTCTGCTCTGATATTAAGCGAACAAATTACAATCCAGTAAGCTTCTCCAATGTTTCGGGGTAGCGATCACCCATTATCGTTACTTGTGCAGCCGCGTTATTAATCTGTTGCAGATCAGCAGTGGTCAACTCTACATTCACCGCACCAATATTCTCTTCTAACCGATTCAGTCTGCGCGTACCGGGGATCGGTACAATCCAGGGTTTCTGCGCCAGCAACCAGGCAAGAGCGATTTGCGCGGGCGAGCTACCCTTTTGGTCAGCGACCTGCTGAATCAAGGTGATTAACGCCTGATTAGCGGCCAAGGCTTCGGGAGTAAATCGTGGTAACGTGCTACGAAAATCATCACTGGCAAACTGGGTTGATTGATTCATGTTACCCGTCAGATAACCTTTACCCAGTGGGCTATAAGGCACCAAACCAATGCCAAGTTCTTCCAGCGTTGGTATGATTTCTTGCTCCGGCTTACGCCACCATATTGAGTATTCACTTTGCAGGGCGGTTACCGGCTGAACAGCGTGAGCTCGGCGAATGGTCGCTGCCCCAGCTTCAGATAAACCAAAGTGTTTTACTTTACCCTCTTTGATTAAATCCTGTACTGCACCGGCCACATCTTCAATGGGTACATTGGGATCGACGCGATGTTGATAAAACAGGTCAATAACATCCGTTTTCAGCCGTTTGAGTGAGGCTTCCGCCACTTTTTTAATATGCTCTGGTCGACTGTTTAAACCGATCCATTTTGGCCCGCCGTTCGGATCAGCCTGAAAACCAAATTTGGTCGCAATCACCACTTTATCGCGCAGAGGTGCCAGCGCCTCACCCAATAATGCTTCATTGGTGTAAGGCCCATAGACCTCTGCGGTATCGAAGAATGTCACGCCAAGGTCCACCGCTTTGTGCAACAAAGAGATCATCTCCTGTTTATCGGCAGCCGGACCATAACTGAAACTCATCCCCATACAGCCTAAGCCCATGGCGGACACGTCGAGATTACTGCGACCCAATGTGCGCTTTTGCATTTCTTTTACTCCTACCTGTAATTTATTTGTCATTACGAGGCATTCATTAAATGAATGTCGGTAGCAAAAAAGGTAGCAAATGTCCGAGCAGAGGATTAGATGGATAAATGTGCATGGGTATATGAATTTAACTCATAAATTTAACTATACTGGAACACACAGGCAGCTAAACAGGTATAGAGACTGATGTTAAAAGAGAATTTTAACGATTTAATTTCCTTTCTTATGGTTGCCAGGGAGCGAAGCTTCACCAAAGCGGCGGCAAAACTGGGGGTTTCACAATCGGCCTTAAGTCATTCCATTCGTGGGTTGGAAGAACGACTTAAGCTTCGCTTATTGACCCGCACCACCCGCAGCGTTGCCCCGACAGAAGCGGGAGAAAGACTGGCAAACAGTCTGGGACCACGTTTTGCAGAAATTGAGAGTGAACTGGATGCCTTAAGCGAAATGCGCGAGCGGCCTGCGGGGAATATTCGTGTCACTGCTGGCGAACACGCCGTGGACTCGACTCTCTGGCCGGTATTGAAATCATTTCTCGCCGATTACCCGGACATTAATGTGGAAATCACGGTCGATAACACCTTAACCGACATTGTCAGTGGACGATTTGATGCCGGCATCCGCCTTGGAGAACAGGTAGCAAAAGATATGATTGCGGTACGGATTGGGCCGGATATGAGTATGGCTGTCGTTGGCTCACCTTCATATTTGGCTAAATATGGCATACCCACCACTCCGGCAGATCTGCAAAATCATCGTTGCATCAATATGCGCCTGCCGACAATGGGTGGCCTTTATGCGTGGGAATTCGAAAAAGAGGGGCATGAATTAAGAGTTCGTGTTGATGGGCAACTGACCTTTAACAGTTTGCGACAACGCATTGATGCCGCCGCCATGGGTTTTGGTCTGGCATTCGTACCAGAGGATGCGGTAAAAGCTGAAATTACCAGTGGCAATCTAATCAGGGTGCTGAAAGAGTGGTGTGAGCCTTTCCCCGGTTATTACCTCTACTATCCGAGCCGCAGGCAGCATACCACCGCATTTTCGTTGTTCGTGGATGCCTTACGCTATCAACGTTAAGACCAAACAAAAACCCCGCCGAAGCGGGGTCTTGTGGAATGAGTGGAGTTGACCGGTAAGGCAAGTAGCCAAATGAAAGGCCGTTTCCTGCTGCATTTACACGTAGTTATAAGGTTAGTGTGTATCTCAGTTTGTATCCCATCATAGCAGGCTAATTGTCTTAGCGCAGCCCGACGATGTCTCTCACTTGCTGGGGGAGGCCTATTGTCTGCCCTATTTCACTTTCTACACATAAAACACAATTTCAGTTTTTATTTGCCTGATCCATCATTATCCCTTACCTTTTTGGGCAGATTGCCAAATTGATATTGGCAAATGGATAAATAAGGGATGTTTATGGCTCGTTCGCTAGCTTGTTTGGGTGACAAAACGACTCACGGAGAGATTCGGTCGGCGTCATCGACGTGGTTCGAAGGTTTGAAAGCGGTTGCACAGTCCGGGGATCTCGCGTGGTGTGGAGTGTGTAAGGGTACATTTCAAATTATTGGCACGGTGTCAGATTGGTCAGAAGATCGGCCGTTTGTGGCAACGGGTGATCGTGTGATGTGTCGATGTCCAAATCATGTCGTTATCGGCATGGCGAGGCAGGTGGTTGATCCAATAGTAGAGCGACAGCCACAAACGGTCACAGTGGCACGTCCTGCGATGGCAGAGCCACAACAGTTCGCACAAGTAGCGAAGAGGCTGGTAACTCCAACGCAACCTGTAGTAACAGAAACTAAAAGAGAAGCGGTAGATGCTGGCTTCTGTGTAGTACATTTCCCTTCATCGGTTGGCGATTATGGTAATTGGTTGTTTCGACAACCACCTGCTGGCAGCAAAGAATTGTACAGCCAGCTAAACGGTATCCACCCTCTAAAAGCTGGTTCTATCGTTATGGTTGTTGATCCAGATAAGCAAGATGCCAACCAAATTGAATCGTTGAAGAAAGCTAAAATACGGGTTGATGACGCTTTATCCAGTCTCACCGACGATGAAGCCAATTTCATGCACAAGCATTATGCAACAATCGCTAATTTTTCCAGCATTGCTGATAAAGGAATTGGGCTAGCCGCAGACTCTGCTGGTAAATACTTCCAACAAATCGAAGACATCCTGAGCAAGATCCATTCTACCTATAAAAACCAGTATCTGACGAGAGGAACATTAATTGGCGAACAATTCTTTGTTGAACGTCGCCAGTTATTTAATAAGCTAGATAAAATCATTAAAAATGGATTTCTTGGGAAAAGTTTGAAGTTAGGTGAATATACCAAAATTAAAAATGCTCTTGGTCTATCAACATCATCGATAATGCATGAATGGAGTAAGAGTGGTGTTGGTGATATTGAAGGCTATGCAACCCATATTGAACGTTCTGCAAAACTTATTAAGGCGATGCGTTACACAGGATATGCGGCTATTGGATTTAGTGCTCTACACTCAATAAATGAAGTCAATGAAGCCTGCTCTGTAGGGCGAGAAAACGAATGCACCAGAAAGAAATATACCGAAGCTGGTAGTTTCACCCTAGGAACCGCGGGAGGCATTGGTGGTGGCGCAGCAGGGATGTGGGCCTGTAGTCTAGCTCTAGGGCCACAAACATTGGGCGCAGGGGTTCTACTATGTGGCCTAATAGTGGGGGGAGCGATGGGCTATGCCGGAGGTGAAGCAGGTGGAGCGTTAGGAGAGGCCGCTGGCGATGAAATATATAAGGTATTTGAACAATGAGCGAGGAATTAATTAAACAGTTGATTTTGTTATTTGCTGTAATTTCGGCAG
>NZ_JAZGQA010000167.1:0-9274 GCF_048593855.1 Yersinia sp. 2542 StPb PI | reverse complement strand
ATATCAGTTCAATAAATTAGTTAGCTAAACTGTTATAGGCTGATAAGGGATAATAGTGATGTATATTATTTACTCATCCGCAGAAATCAACCCTTGAGTGTCGATTTCTGCGGATGAGTATAAATAATAGCGGTTTTTATCGTTTTGCATTGCTTTAAACGGTCAAAACAATTTTCCCGATATGTGTACTGCCTTCCATCAACTCATGCGCTTTCGATGCTTCTTCCAGTGGGAATGTCTGGCAGATTTGCGGCTTCATATTGCCCTTACCCAGTAAAGGCCAGACTTGCTTTTGCAGTTCTTGGGCGATCAGTGCTTTTTCTGCAACGCTACGAGAGCGCAATGTGGAGCCGGTGTGTGTCAGGCGTTTTAGCAACATTAACATCAGGTTAAGATCTTTAGCATTACCATTTTGTGTACCAATTTGAACAATACGCCCATTCATGGCCGCAGCTTCATAATTGCGCCCGACATACTCTCCAGCAATTAAATCAACAATAACATCAGCCCCTTTACCGGCAGTAGCGCGTTTAGTTTCAGTGACAAAATCTTGGGTGTGGTAGTTAATAGCAACATCTGCCCCTAACTTCAGGCACGCTTGACGTTTTTCCTCTGAACCCACAGTGACAATCACTGTCTGTGCGCCAAATGCTTTGCTCAGTAATATTGCGGTGGTCCCAATACCCGAAGATCCGCCGTGAATTAAGACTGTTTCACCGGCGCTAAAATGGCCTCGTTGGAATAGGTTGGTCCATACGGTAAAGAATGTTTCAGGTAACGCCGCTGCTTCAATATCAGTAAGGGGGGAGGGAATAGGTAAGGCATTGGTTTCATGTATGACACAGTATTGCGCATAACCCCCACCAGCTATCAGCCCACAGACTCTGTCTCCGATCTTAAAACGGCTAACATCAGCCGCAATGGCGACCACTTCGCCGGCAACTTCTAATCCAGGAATATCTGAGGCTCCCGGCGGCGGCGCATACTGACCACGACGTTGCATCACATCAGGGCGGTTAACACCTGCGGCTGAAACTTTAACTAATATTTCGCCCGCAGCAGGCATCGGTGTTGGACGCTGTATGGCCGCTAAGACTTCTGGTCCACCAGACTGAGTGATTTCAATTGCGACCATATTCGCCGGGAGGTGCGTTAACGATGTCATAATATTCCTCTTGTCGCCTAAAAGTGGTAAGTCCGATGCTATGCCGGTGACTACGAGACTATCTTAGTCTGGTAATGGAAATAATTCATGACGAGAATGTGCTTAAGTGATGACAAAAATAAGCGTCAGAAAACATCAGTGAAGTAGAAAACAAAAAAAGCGCCCAACAGAGTGGGCGCACAAATTTGCAAAGGAGTCGTGCATGTATGGCTTACTTGCAGGGCTACAATCAAGACTAAGAGATGTTTGGAACGCTTTGATTGTATGAACATTACTTTTCTTACGCTATAGGTATAAATCTGAAATTGTGGACCAGGATAACCCGCGGCGTGCGGTGACGAGATAGCCACCGTACGCCGCGCTAAGCCTAACCCTTATAGTGCCAGCAGACCTGATAGTGATAGCTTTCATTCGTCAGCAAGTGATCAGCGTGAACACTAGGGCTCCATGAGTCGTCACCACCGACCCCCATATGAAAACCATCGATATTCAACCAGGTACCTTGCTCTGGTTTTAGTAAGTGCTGGTGGCTGGTTGTCATCAGTTGCTGCGTGCTGTAACGGCTGATACCAAAATGGAACCGACCGGTTAATTGCCAGTTTCCGTAACGCAGAGAGTGGGTATTACAGCGTAAGCCATTTTCACTCGGGAAAATGTAGGGTGTGTGCATCTGCTCAAGCGGCTGTGACCACTGACCATATTGTGCTGAAAGCTGTCGGTCAGGATAGTTTTCATGTGGCCCTAACCCTTGCCAGTCAACATATGGAGCGAGATCTGATAGTTGGCAGCACATACCGATTCTGGCCGGAGGGGGAAGTGATGTTGCCACTTCAACCTGAACATCAATGGTCATACGGCCTTGCTGATCAAAACGGTATAACCAATGTGAATGCAATAGCACTTCATTGGCAAACTCATAGCTGTAGTCGGCACAGATTTGTATTGAGTGGGAGAGGCTATCAGCGTGTAATGATAGACAACGTTGTTCCAACTGATACATTCCCGCCTTTTTCCAGCGTTCAACCCAGGCGTTGGGGTCGATACGGGTTGCTTCGCTAATACCGATATCGTTATCCAGTGGCGCACGAACAAATTGATCACGCAGCGGGCTAAGTAACACCGGTAATTCACCCACCCACCATTGTTCCAGCAAGCCAGTCTGACGATTGAACTGCCAACGCTGTTGCTGGTGAGTCACCATAATCGAGTGCGCATCTTGAATGAGCTGAAGCTCGCTTGGCTCGGTACTATTTAGCTCAGTGCTATTTGGCACAGAGCGGCGGGGTATAGATAGCGCCCGAGGTAAACGCCATTGATGCCAGGCGCTGCGATGGTTACTGGCTGCCCAAGGTGTTTCTGTTCTCAGCCTGACGTCGACGTTTAACCATAAATGGCCGGGTTTATCTGTCAGGGGTAATTGCTCTGCCAGCCTGTAGTGCTGCGTAGCCTCAGGAGATAAATCAAGAGAAAAGTCACCTTCCTGTATCAATTCGCCGTCTAATTCAATTCGCCAATAGAGCTGTTCATTATCACTGTGTCTGAACAGATATTCACTGGTGACACTTATCACCAGTGGCGTGGTGCTCAGTAATGAAAATTGGAAAAACTGCTGCGCGCATTGTGCTTCGTACAAGCTGGGATGAGGGCTGCGGTCAGGGAAAACTAACCCGTTCATACAAAATTGACGGTCATTGGGGCTATCACCAAAATCACCACCATAAGCCCAGTAAGGTTCACCATTCTCATCATCGCGGACAAGGCTTTGATCTACCCAATCCCAAATAAAACCACCCTGTAACCGAGGATATTGGCGGAATGCCTGCCAGTAACGGGCAAACCCACCAAAGCTATTACCCATTGCATGAGCGTATTCACACAGAATCAATGGGCGAGATTCATCAGGCAAACCAATCCATTTCTTGATTGCCCATTTTGGCACCGCTGGGAAAGGTTGGTCCTCATCCACGCGAGCATACATTGGGCATACAATATCGGTCGCGAGCGTATTTGCGCCGCCGCCTTCGTATTGTACCGGACGTGTCGGGTCATTGGTTTTAATCCAGCGATAGAGGGCATCATGGGTTGCGCCATGGCCAGATTCGTTGCCCAAAGACCAAATAATGATACAGGGGTGATTACGGTCACGCTGAACCATGCGCGTAACCCGTTCGCTGAAAGCAGAGAACCACTGAGGATCGTCCGCGAGACGCCCCATCGGTTGCATACCGTGTGTTTCAATATTGGCTTCGTCCACAACATACAGACCATAGCGATCACACAGGCGGTACCACAATGGATGGTTTGGATAGTGTGAGCAGCGCACGGCATTAAAGTTATGCTGTTTCATCAGAATGATGTCTTGCCGCATGCTCTCTTCATCTATGGTCTGACCGGTTTGCGGATGATGCTCATGACGGTTCACCCCCCGAATCAATACCGCTTTACCATTAACCTTAAGCAGACCCTGGTGGATGGCAACTTGTCGAAAACCGACATCATAGGCTTCCGACTCAATCAATTCTTGCTGCTGCGTGAGCAGCGAAATCACGGCGCGATACAGCGTGGGTTGTTCTGCACTCCATAAAGAGGGGGATTCCACCCGCAGCTTAAGATGGGTGCGATCAGTGTATTGCCCACGTTCATCAATGGCTTGGGTACCTAGCGGTTGCTGCAAACTGCTAATTAACTTATCTGCCAGCCACAATTGTACGCGGACTTGGTAAGCCCCAGTTATCTGTGGATCGTTGATGCTGAGTGGAGGAATATTTATCGCTGCCATTACCTCTAAATTGGCAGAGCTGAACTCCGGGGACAAATGTGTGGCGATATGGATATCCCGCAAATGGATCGCTGGTTTGTGAAGCAAACTGACATCACGGAAAATACCGCTCATGCGCCACATATCCTGATCTTCCAGATAACTGCCATCACTCCAACGTAAAACCAGAACGGCGATACGGTTATCACCTGCCTGTAAGTAAGGAGTGAGATCGAACTCAGCAGGCAGGCGACTGTCTTGGGAATAACCCACCCATTTTCCGTTACACCACAGATAAAATGCGGAACTGACACCATCAAAAATAATGCGTGTTTGGCCTGATGAGAGCCAATCTGGCTCTATAACGAAATTACGCGAATAACAACCGGTCGGGTTCTGTTGTGGTACTCGCGGCGGGTTGACCGGAATAGGGTATTGGACGTTAGTGTAAATCGGGGTGTCGTAACCATGGCGTTGCCAGTTGGCGGGGACTGGCAGTAATCTCGCTCCCGATAAATCGTGCTCAACCCACTCATCTGGTACTCTTTCTGGCTGGTCAAAATAGCTGAATGACCATTGTCCGTTGAGTAAACACCGTTGTGGCGAAGGGGTATCATTTTTTGCGCTGTCGCTATCACGCCAACTGTAAAAGGGAGGATGTGCTTCAAGGCGGTGATACTGCGTCACCTGCGGGTTCTCCCAATCTCTGCGTGACAAAATCTGCGATAGGGGCGGTTGAACCTGCTGTTGAACCTTCTGCTGTGACGTCATGATATCAGCCTCATTTCTGCGATGTGCGTGGATACTTTTTGTGCTGGTAAGTGATCAAAGGGTAAAAATGTTATGCGCTCACAATTATGTTGGGATAAAGATGAATTCAACGACAGATAAAGTAAATAGTGGTTGGATAAATAGTCGAGAGTGATCGCATTTATTCGTTTTTAAGGATAGAGCGCTTAAAGCGTGCTGTTGTTTGGCGTATTGTCAGTTCAGTGGCTAACAAGAGAGACGCAGAAGGTAACTCAATTGAGTGATGCAGCCTGACAATCAGGCGGGAAACGCTCTCTTCCCCTAATTGCTTGAAGTCCTGTCTGACAGTCGTCAGTGGCGGTTGGAAATAGGCGCTGTCTGCGGTGTCATCGTAACCAATGACCGAGACGTGCTCAGGGACATTGATATTATGCTCATGCAGAGCGCGTAATACACCAAGAGCCATTTGATCGTTAGCGACCAAAATGGCGCTAAAAGGGATGTTGCTGGTAATAAGTTGCAGTGTGGTCTGATAGCCGCTTTTGGCATTCCACTCACCGTGATAGACCGCCTGCGGTGTTAACGAGGCATCATTGAGTACCTGTAACCAGCCCTGATAACGTAACTGGGCTGAAATGGCATTTTTGGGCCCACAGATAAGGGCAATCTGCTGGTGGCCTAAGCTAATTAGGTGTTCAGCCCCCTGAACAGCCCCGACTTTGGCGTCAAACAGAACACTGAAGGCGGTGGATTGTGGATCAACATCCAGGAACAGCACTGGAGTATCAGCACACTGCTGGACAATTTTCTCGCAGCCTTTGGGCTTCAGCGGAATATTCACTAAGATCCCGTCCACCCGTTGGGCTAATAGCTCATTTATGGCTTGTTGGCAGGCTGGGCCAGTTTGATCATCAACCATGGCAATCACTATTGCGTATCCCAACTCGCGGGCTTTGCTTTTTATCGCTGCAGCTATTTGAGAAGGGGCATGCAACGCGAGATCTGTCGTTGCCAGCCCAAGCGTAAGGCTATGTTTCCCCGCTAATTGCTGTGCTACGCGGTTAGGAACATAGTTTAAGTCAGCCATGGCCTGTTCGACCTTGCTGCGGGTTTTTGGCGAGACATGAAGGGCCTGGTTTAAAACACGTGATACGGTTTGATATGACACTCCCGCCTGACGTGCAACATCATCTAAGGTGACAGACTTCGGCCTCATGCGTTCTTCTCAGGGATAGGTGGCTGCATATTATAGCAAACTCATGAGATAAACTTTCAGTACCCATCGGAAAACATGACGTAAAACAGCCCATTTAATACATTTTGCTCTTTTTATTATCGCCAGCGTTTGGGCAGCAGTAGTTTAGTAACAATAAATTTTATGATTATTCTGCGTAAAAGTGGGCATCAAGAGTATAATTAATAGCTTTTTTGGTTTTATTTTAGCCATGCAAACAAGAATCTGTAGTTTGCCCGCTAAAAAGAGTTGCTATTAAAAGCCGGTCATGAGTTAATGCGTCTCGGCCTGTGGTACAGACCTATTTATGCACGACATCTTGAGTAAAGTGGTTCATATTTAAAGCGTTATCGTTGATAGCTCTTCACTGACGAATTTCCTTCATAGTGCCTCCATAAGTAACGACTGATAACCGGCTATAACACGCCCATGGTGGCAAATTTTTTTAATAAAGGAAATACACATGTCTAACATGATGAAAGGTCAAGTAAAGTGGTTCAACGAGTCTAAAGGCTTCGGTTTCATCACTCCAGCTGATGGCAGCAAAGACGTGTTCGTTCACTTCTCTGCAATCCAAGATCAAGGCTTCAAGACCCTGGCTGAAGGCCAGAATGTACAGTTCTCTATCGAGAACGGTGCTAAAGGTCCGTCTGCAGCAAACGTAACTGCAATCTAATTGGCCTTTGGCTGATTATAAAAAAACCCGCTAAGGCGGGTTTTTTACTTTCTGGCATCCGGCAAGATCCTCTGCTTTATCCCCTCGATTCTGATTAACTCAGCTTCTCTTACTCAGTAAGCCAATACTGTTCTACCCTCGAATATATTCACCAAAAGCATACCGTTGTGTATACGTAAACCTTATCATTCTCACCTTATTCTGTACTACACTAGCAGCATTGATTTAATTGAAGGTAATATCATGAAAGTGAATGATCGGGTGACAGTAAAAACCGATGGCGGCCCACGGCGTGAGGGGGTTGTGTTAGAGGTTGAGCAGTTTAGTGAGGGCATTATGTATCTGGTTTCGTTGGAAGATTACCCCGCAGGTGTCTGGTTCTTTAACGAGATTGATAGCCATGATGGCACCTTTGTCGAGCCGCTTCACCCGTAACATTGGTGTTCTGTCTGTTGTGCTGCGAGCGGCGCAATAAAAAACCGGAGGAAGGTGAGTACACCTTGCCTCCGGTTTTGCTATCTAAATATCGTCACTATAGTTTGGTTGAACGATTTCGGTGTTAACTCAGAACGTTTCCCAGTTTAGTGAGTCGTCACCGGACTTCTTATTCCCGACCGCGCTCTTCTGTTTGGTGGACATAGGTGCTGGAGTTTTCAGTGACGGGGCAGGGTTGCCGCCTTTTAAATGGAATACTGCAACGGCTTGAGTCAAGATTTCAGCTTGTTGTTCCAACGAGGCCGCCGCCGCTGACGCTTCCTGAACTAAAGAGGCATTCTGTTGCGTGACATTGTCCATTTCTGAAACTGCCTGGGCAACCTGACTAATACCACGACTCTGCTCATCAGAAGCAGAGGCAATTTCACCCATAATATCAGTCACATGACTAACGGCTGTCACGATCTCATTCATCGCTTTACCGGCATCGGACACCAGGATGGATCCATCACCAATCAGGTCAACCGAGGCCTCAATCAACGATTCTATCTCTTTGGCAGCATCGGCGCTGCGCTGTGCCAGATTACGGACTTCACTGGCCACTACAGCAAAACCACGGCCTTGTTCGCCCGCCCGGGCAGCTTCAACCGCAGCATTCAGAGCCAGAATATTCGTTTGGAACGCGATACTATTAATTACATTGGTAATTTCAGCAATTTTCATTGAACTGAGGGATATCTTATCCATCGTGCTAACAACATCATTAACGATATCGCCACCCTGAGCAGCTTTACCTGAGGCGTTGGCTGCGAGCTGGCTCGCATGATGGGCATTCTCCGCATTTTGTTTTACGGTTGCGGTCAGTTGCTCCATGCTGGCGGCGGTCTGTTCAAGTGATGCGGCTTGTTGCTCGGTACGTGCCGAAAGGTCGGTATTACCCAGTGCAATTTCACTCGATCCCTGGTAAATAGATTCAGCACTGCTGCGCACAGCTTCCACAGTTAGGGATAACGAATCCTGCATTTGTTGGATATTGTTACCCAGCACACCAATTTCATTGCGGCCAAATGAGACCGAACTTTGTGTCAAATCCCCCTGAGCAATACGCTGAATACGTGCTACCAGCCAATTAATCGGCTTGATGATGACTTTGCTGATCACTAAAAAAGCAATTAATGTCAGTAAGATGGCCAGAATAAAAGCGCCTCCCATCAGCATATAACCAAGACGGGCTTGTTGTTGGGCGGTCTGATTAATCTGGTTAGCCCGTTCGGTGCGATACTTAACTGCTTTCAGCAGTGGTTCATTATAAGCATCATCCAACTGATTAAGTTTTTCAGCTTCGAGGGAAATAACTTCTTCAAAATGACCTTCTTTCGTCGCGTCGAGCATGAGTTTCATCCCCTCGTCGCGATACTGTTCATAGGCTTTTTTCAATGGTGCATCTAATGCGCTATCCGTTTCGGATTTAACCGGACGGTTATAGTAGAGATTAAACATTTGCTGCGATTGAGCGATACGGCTCTCAGCGTTTTTTAGCCCCTGCTGATAACCCTCGGTATCACCGATACGTGCCGCTGATGCTGCTTGAATCAGAATAAGGCGTGCAGTACGCAGGTGGTTCGAACTGTTAGACAGACCCAGGCGGATATCTAGCTCTTGCGTCGCCTCTTCCAGTGATTGGTTACTCTGTTTTAAGAAGTAACCTGACGTCCCAATCGCCGCTGCAAATAAAAGCAGTATTCCCGCCAAGATGGCGATAAACAAAGTGACCAGACGCATATTATTAATAAACAATACTTTCGTATTTTTATTCTGTTCTGGCGCTATTTTTATATCCAATGGCTGATGCGTACTTCCACGTTTCATTGTTAGTTCCGTTTCTATAGTCGCTCGAGGAAAGGTCCTTGCCTGATGTACCCGGTATGTTTGAAGCTATAGCCTGGTTCGCTGTAACGCCGATTTACGGTGGGTACAGGCATCGCTACTTAAAGTTAATCCACCCCTATATCTAAAAAAATCTCAACAGTCCTTTAAGAACCTATCGGCAACGGAGCTAAAATAGTTAGGGTTATAAATGGGATCACGATCGCAATTTGGATTAAAGATCGATAGGATTTCTGTAATTGTGTCAATGACTTGATGGTAAGGATAGGGGGATGCACTCAGTTGGCTGAGTGAGGGGGTATAGGTGTCATTGTGCGCGAGTCTTAGCGAGGGTGATTGAGTATGGGCACCGACGTGGGGAATGGCAGG
>NZ_JAZGQA010000166.1:0-9395 GCF_048593855.1 Yersinia sp. 2542 StPb PI | reverse complement strand
GCACCGAGCCGGGCACAAAGATTACTTCAATTTGGCGATGTACTTTTTCAGTTAGTCAGGCCTTATCAGAACAACAATTATCTTTTCCTACTTAGTGGGCGTTATGTTGCCTCAACAGGCTATGCACAGCTTAGATCGAAATATTGTTCCAAATTCTTATATCAATTACTTCATCTAGAGAGCTTTATATCAGAGGTAATGAACAGATGTACTGGTACAAGTTATCCAGCAATAAACTCTTCTGATTTGGCTTCCATAGAAGTTGGGGTTCCCTGCGAGTTAGAACAAATCAAAATTGCCAACTTCCTCTGCGCCATTGACGAGAAAATCGCCACAAAAAAAATAGAACGCGACAAACTAAAAATTTGGAAGCAAGGTCTGCTCCAGCAAATGTTCGTCTAACAATTTTTCAGCCCGGTCGGTATCGGGCATTTATCACTACAAAAGGCACTACATACTGATGGCAACGCAAAGCGAATACGAGTTAGAAACGCAGTTGGTGGAACAACTGGTCGGTATGCACTACGAACCGGTTAACGTAACCGACGAAGCCAGCATGAAAGCCAACCTGAAAAAGCAGATTGAAATCCACAACCGGTTGGAATCTCTGCCACTAACTGACAGCGAATTTAACCGTATTTTCCTGCACTTGACCAAAGGCAACGAAGTAATCGATCGCGCAAGAACGCTACGCGATCGCTACCAGTTACTGCGCGAAGACGGCACAGAGAAGTGGCTCAGCTTTATTAATAAAGAGGAGTGGTGCCAGAACGAGTTCCAGGTCACTCGCCAGGTGAAGCAGTTTAGTGCCGAGCAGAGCACGCGCAAGACTCGCTTTGACGTAACCCTGCTGATCAACGGTCTACCGCTCGTACAAATCGAGCTTAAACGCCGTGGCTTAGGCCTCAAAGAAGCCTTTAATCAGATTGACCGTTACCACCGCGATGCTTTTTGGGTCAGCAGCGGCCTGTTCCAGTATGTGCAGATTTTTATCATCAGCAACGGCGTGGACACTAAATACTACGCCAACAACCGTGCCAATCACTTTGAACAGACGTACTTCTGGACCGATGAAAAAAACGAGCCGATAAAAGCTCTGGATAAATTCGCCGAAGCGTTCCTTAAAGTCTGCCATATCGCCAAAATGATCACCCATTACACGGTGCTAAACGAAACCCGTAAGTGCCTGATGGTGATGCGCCCGTATCAGTATTACGCCTGTGAGGCGATGACCCGCCATGTGAAGGAAAGCCTGCATCTTCAGTGCAAACCACATAACGGTTATATCTGGCACACCACCGGTTCGGGTAAGACGCTCACCTCGTTCAAAGCAAGCCAGGTAATCATGGAGATGCCCGAAGTGGATCGGGTTATTTTCGTAGTCGACCGTCGGGATCTGGATTACCAGACAGCTAAAGAATTTAACAGCTTTGCCAAAGACAGCGTGGATACCACGAATAACACTAGCACGCTGATTAAACATCTGAAAACCACCAGCAGCAAACTGACGCTCACCACTATTCAGAAATTGAATAACGCTATTACGCACGATGGCTATAAAGCGCAACTTGAACATCTGCGCAAAGAGCGCATCGTGTTTATCTTTGATGAATGCCACCGTAGCCAGTTTGGCGACACCCATAAAGCCATTGTGAATTTCTTTGAAAATGCGCAGTTGTTTGGCTTCACCGGTACGCCGATTTTCGCCGATAACGTCAATATCACCAATGGCATCAAGCAGACCACAGAAATGTTGTTTGAGAAATGCCTGCACAAATACGTGATTGTCGATGCCATTCGCGACGAAAACGTACTGCGTTTTGCGGTGGAATATGTCGGCACCTACAAACGCAAAGAGAGCAGTAATGAAATCGATATCGAGGTGGAAGACATCGATACCAAAGAGGTGATGGAAAGCGACATCCGGCTGGGGAAAATCACCGACTATATTCTGGCACACCACAGCGCCAAGACCCGCAACCGTGAATTTACCGCCATGTTCTGCGTCGGTTCAGTGGATATGCTGATCTGCTACTACAAACTATTTAAAGAAAAACAGGCCGCCATGGTCGCGGAAAATCCAAATTACAAACCGTTGAAAGTGGCGACCATCTTTACCTATGCCGCCAACGAAGCAGACAAAAGCGATAAAGAAGCGGTTAACGGCCTGTTGGATGAAGAAGACATCAGCCTGCCGCAGGGGGCGAAGATTGACGCATCCAGCCGCGACCACCTCGACAGCTTTATCAAGGATTACAACGAACTGTACGGCACCAGTTATTCGGCCAATGATTCAAAAAGTTTCTATAACTATTACAAGAATATCGCTCAGCGCACCAAAGAAAAAGGCATCGATATTCTGCTGGTAGTGAACATGTTCCTGACCGGCTTCGACAGCCCGGCACTGAATACGCTGTATGTGGACAAGAACCTGCGCTTCCACGGTTTGGTGCAAGGCTTTTCACGCACCAATCGCATCCTTAACGAGAAGAAAAGCCACGGGAACATCGTCTGCTTTCGCAACCTGAAGAAGGCGACAGACGAGGCGATTGCGCTGTTTTCCAATAAAGATGCGTCTTCCGTCGTGCTGGTAAAATCGTTTGAAGAATATTTGAGTGATTATCAGGATGCTGTTGATCGCCTGCTGACGCTAACACCAACGGTTGAAAGTGTGGATAGTCTGCCGGATGAAAAAGCGCAGCTGGAATTTGTGACAGCTTTCCGTGACGTAATGCGGCTTAAAAATATTCTCGAAAGCTTTGCTGATTTCGAGGACTCGGCGAAACCTTTGTCCGAGCAGACACTGGCAGATTACACCAGTAAATATCTCGATATTCACGACAAGGTCAAAAAGCATTCCAGCAAAGAGAAAGTCTCGATCCTCGATGATGTGGATTTTGAAGTGTCGCTCATCCACCGCGATGAGATTAACGTCGGCTACATTCTGAAGTTGTTAGCGGGTATTCAGGCAATGCCGCCGAAAGAGCAGCAAGAACAGAAGAAAAAGATCATGGATATCGTCGACAGCGATGTCACGCTGCGCAGTAAACGTGAGCTGATTGAAAACTTTATTGAAGAAAATCTGCTGCACGTCACCCATGATGAAGATGTCACTCAGACATTTGAAACCTATGTTGAGCGCGAAAGAAGTAGAGCAATTATAGCGCTGTGTGAAGAAGAACGACTGGATGCTGTTAAGCTCACAGGGCTACTGGAAAATTACATTTTCACCGATGTACTCCCTCGAGAAGATCAGGTTGCCGAAACCCTCACCTGGCAACCTAAAATTTTGGAACGTAAAACGGTCCGCACACGCGTCTATGAGCGAGTACGTGGCGTGATTGATACGTTCATTGATGGAATGCGCGGGTTTTAATATTTAGGGGCCAATTTGTAGCTGCTGTTGAACGAATATGGCAAAGAGATACCATATTCGTTCAAATCTATTTAACCAAACTCAGATGTGGAGGACGTTTACCAGAGGTTTTCTCAGATAAGCCTTCCCCATTGATGGGCCCATAAAGAAGCTATTGCTGAAGGTAAGAGCACTTACTTCATCTGCAGGGAACCCACTATACTGGGCCACACTGTATTACCAAGGGCAATATGAAACAGGAAAGTTTCAACCAATCCGGGTTCTGTGTGACAACCGGCCTTCCAAATCCGCAAATAATTCCCTAGGTGAACAGTTTTTCCTTTCCCGCCTCAATTATTTAAACAGCAATGAAGAAAGTCCTATAACCATTACGATGCTCATAATCACCTGAATCAATACGACAAAAAACGCAAGAGCACCAAACACGGTGATTTTTTTACGAAGGATGAACGTAATACCGGAAAGTACAGCGCTGAATAGAATTGTTTTAAGTATGTAGGACAGCGGTACCATTGATGCATGGCCTGTATGTACACCTGCCAAACCAATAAGACCAATAAACAGGCCACCGCAAAAACCCCATCCCCAGAATATCATCGGCAAACTTAGCTGCCCTGTTATCAACTTTTTCAACACAACAGCATCTCTTTTATAATGTAAATTTATTAACGATTTCTATCCGTCAGGTACCCAGACCCGACAGCACCACACTGCCCAGATTGCTCAACAGGTCAGACCCCACCGGGCCACCGGTGCTCAGGCTACCGCCCTGATGTTCAGCCTTGAAGTCCGCTTTATTCTCAATATTACTGAACCCCAGTGTGCCGGTATCCAGACTGTTTTTACTCTTGTCCGCGGTGCTGGCAATCACTGCGCCATCGAGCTGAGTGTGTTCACCCACGGTGATATCAACGCCGCCTTTGCCTGCAAAAATACCGGTCTGCTCCTGTACCGAGTCATAATTGCTGTGCAGCTTATCTTTACTGATGCTCAGGTTGGCAGAGCCACCGCCGCCGACCACCGCCATGCTGACACCGCCGCTGGTACTGGTCTGCTTCGCATCATAGTTATCGCTGTCTTGCTGGCTTTGCAGCAGCAAGTCACGGCCGACATCGACCTTGACGGTTTCACCGCTGGCTTGCGCGCCTATCAGCGACGTGTCACGCCCGCTGCTGAGTGACAGTGTGCCGCCTGTGTCAATCTGCGTTTCAGTCCAGAAGGTGCCGTCGCCGTGCTCATTGCCCTGACCCTTGTTGGCATTGGCAAAGATACTCAGGCCACCGCCAGCGCTACCGAACCCCAGACTGACACCCACGCTTCCGCCGCTGCCGCTGTTGCTGCCGTCGGTTTTTTGCGTGTTGGCGGCACCGAGTAGCAGCAAGTCGCGGGCGGCTACTCGGCGGTACGGGATAACGGCGAGCTAATTATAGGCGGCTATCGCAGCATTGGTTTCACTCTGTGGCGCTTGCCCTGCTACCGGTGGAGGCGGCACCAACATTTGCAGCAAGAAGTTATTCTCCACCGCATTCTTCCCAGCCTGCGCACCGGCAACCGTTGTCGCCGGTCAATCCACCGGCTAATCCTGCGGCCAGTGTTGCCAGTGTACTGACGGTCTGCTTCTGGTCTTCGCTGAGATTATCCTTATCCCAGCCCATTGCCGCGATTATCGCCGGAGCCATTAACTCCGCACTGGCCGCACCCGCCGCCAGCTTCAACGCGCCATAGGTTTGCACCGCGCTGGCATTGAGGGTGATGTCTTGCACCGCCTGCAAAGTGATATCGCCCCTGGCGTTCAACTGGCGGCCTAGCAGGGTTTCATCATAGAGATCGACTGAGTCGTTATGGAGTTTGGTGGAGACTTTGCCGGTGACCTGTAGGCTATCGGTGAAAGATGGAAGTATTTAGGACTAGGTTTCAGTAATCTCAGCCAAGGCCGAGATTACTATTATCAAACTCACAAATTAGTTTATTTTTGTGATTATAATACCGTCATTTCTATCCATAATTAAGCTATCAGCTAAAGGCAGCTTCCTAATTAATTCCTCAACCGTTCCTCGGGGAAAACGACTCTCGGAAAAACTATTTTCGAAATCTAATGAATAAATCAAACGTTCTTCATTACCATCAAAGCCTAGCCAAAAATTACAACCGTAGTCATATAGTTCCGCAACATTCAACGGTATTAAATTTTCAGGTTCTCCTTCTGAGAAATCCATTTTTTCAATAGGGATAGTGCCAATATCGGCATTATATTTTTTAAGACCTAAATCTAAACTCTCCTTCAAAGAGGAAATTACAATGTAAAGATCAATAGTTACCCCTTTGCCTGGGATGAATAACCCATTGATAATAAAATTAAAAACCCCACTAGGGGAGCATAGAATATCTAGCTGCTCAAGTTGTATAGCAATTCGATAAGGATCACCAATAATCATTTAATTTTCCATCCCTCTTGCTTACGTAACTGGGCCTTTGTCTTATTATCTAACTGCATTGCATTTTTTGAATCACCAGTACTTCCAGACCAATGGTAAGTTCCTACATTATCAGGGAAATAACGATGAATAGCTCCATCATTTCCCATACTATAGCGAGCTTTGTTTCCATCGACTGATACTGAGCTACCAAATAGCTCTAAAGAATTCCTTGGCTCAATACCTGCATCTGGCCTGAATCCTTGGGCACCTGGTGTATGTTTGGTATTTGATTCGACTTTTAATCCATTACTCGCCACGATAGGTTCAGGAATTGGTAACCGGTTATCTCTACCTTCGGCTAGATAAGCCAAATCATCTTTATTCTGTTCTGGGATCGGTGTTACCGTGCTATTTCCACCCGTATTCGGTTTGCCGTCAATATTCCCAGTATTACTGGCACCATTCTCACCACTTTTATCTGGTGTCACCAACGCCATTCCCTTATTTTGATCGGGCGCAGGATTTACCAGCTTACCGCCTGTGGGATCATCAACTGGAGTAGGGAACCCCGTAATTAAACCCTTACCATTTTTTAATTCTTCGTAGGCTGCTCGCTCGGAAGGTGACAGTTTATCTATTTGTTCCTGATCACCTGACATTGCAGCCAGCATAACATTGGTTTTCTGTACGCCAGAAAGTTCTTCAATCGCCGATGTGGCAACACCAACACCGATGAGAGCACCAAACCCAAGATCTATGACCGCTTTGCTACAAACGGCTATCTCTGCACAAGCGGCTGCACCGGTACGCAAGATAGCAAGGTTATTATTCTCCAGAGCATTCTTCCCAGCCTGCGCCCCGGCAACGGCGTCAGCGGTGCTGTCACCGGTCAAACCACCGGCCAATCCTGCTGCCAGTGTACCCAATGCGCTGATGGTTTGTCGTTGCTCTTCTGTCAAGTCTTCACGTTTGATCCCCGGATACATCTGCTGGGCGATATACTCACCCATCACTGCCCCCGAAGCGCCCGCCAGTGCACTGTTGCCGTTTACCTGCGCCACTACCGCACCCAATACCGCATGGGCCATCAGATTGGCTTCAGTATTCACCTTACCCGTGACCGGATCGGTAGTCATATTATGAATGACTTCAGCCAGATAAGGTGCAGAGGCTCCCGCCAGCGCTTTCGACATATCTCCACCGGCCAAGCCTTGGATAGCCGCAGTTGCTGCCTGCGCCGCCTGCTGGAATTTGCCACCGGTGCCATAGCCTGACTCATTGAACGCCTTGTCATAAGCCGTTTTATAAACCTGACCATCAATCTCTTCTGCCGTAGGGTTCTTGCCCGGATTCGCTTTTTGCCAGCTTGCTTTAGCCGCGTCACGGTCAGCCTCACTCACATCCTGCATTTTTTCATTCGCCGCTTTAGTGGCGATAATCTGCCCCTGTGTGCGAATAACATCACTGACCTGGCTGCCGATTTCACCGATAAGTTGCGCTTCGCGCAGGCGGTTTTGCTCTTTCTCTTTATCAAAGATAGGGGAGAGCGCATTGTTGGCGTGTTCGACGTCACGGCTCAGGTCATCAACATTTTGCTGTTGCTTATCCGTGTCACGCACCGTGATAGTGCCATCGGAGACTGCGGCATGGGTGGTGCTGTCGGCGTGGCCTTCATTGTTAGCGCCAACCAACAAGCCGTTGGCCATATTCCCGGCAAACTGACCGCCGATGCTACCGCCGGTACTGATGCCCACACTTTGATGCTCTACCTTGAAGTCCGCTTTATTCCCGATATCACTGAACCCCAGCGTGCCGGTATCCAGTGTGTTTTTATCGGCAGTGGCAGTCGAGCCAATCACCGCACCGTCGAGCTGAGTATGCTCGCCCACGGTGATATCAAAGCCACCTTTACCGGCAAAGATACCCGTCTGCTCCTGCACCGAGTCAAAGTTGCTGTGCATTTTATCGCGGCTGGCATTGATGCTGGCACTGCCGGTCATCGAACCAAAATTGAAGCTGCCACCGACACTGGCGTCTTGCTGCTTCGAATCGTAACGGTCACTGTCTTGCTGGCTTTGCAGCAGCAGGTCACGCCCCACATCCACCTTGACGGTTTCCCCACTGACCTGCGCGCCTTGCAGCACCGCATCGCGGCCACTGGTGATGTTGAGCTGGTTACCGGCGTTAATCGTGGTTTCCGTGTGAGTCACACCGTTGCCGCTTTCGCTGCCTTTACCCTTGTTCAGGCTGGCGGAGACATTAATCCCCCAACCGCCCTGACCGGCACCTATTCCTATCCCCAATGAACCGCCGCTGCTGCTATTACTGCCGTCCAGCGTTTGGGTCTCTTGTGTTGATTGCAATATCACATCGCGATTGGCCGTCAGACTGGTGTCTTTGCCCGCCTGTAACTGGCTGCCCTGCACCACAATATCGCCATCCGCCCCTTTCACGCCGTTACCGGTGGCGGTGATATTCAGGTTATTACCCGCCGTCAGGCTGCTGCCTTGGTGGGTGGTTTGATTGACGGCTTGTTCTGATTTTGACGATTGGCTGCCATAAGACAGGCTCACGCCAATAGCATTTTGGTCACTGGCATTCACTGCGGCCAGTTGCCCACCTTGCACCGCCTGAACACCACTGAGTGCCGCTTTAACCCCTTGCAGCGCAGACAGTCGGCCATTGCTCTCTTCGCGGGCATCTTTGGCGGTGGTGACCGCGGTATTGAGGGCGCTGCCAACCGCGCCAGACAGTGCCAGTGTCAGGCCGCTACTTTTTTGCTCAACGCTGTGGGTCTGGCTGCTTTGATTCTCCGCCGCCAAAATAGCGACGTTTTTACCGGTCAGACTGATGTCTTTACCGGCCAACACCTCAGAGCCTTGCACCGTCAGGTCTTCACCAGCGGTCATGCTGACATTGCCCAGCACACTGCCCACCGTGCTGCCCACGTTGGAGATAGATTTGCCAGTGTCGGTGGTTTTTTGGCTGTTGTTGCCCACCGTGACACCAATGCCGCCGGTGCTCATCAGACCGGATTTTTTCTGCTCGAACAGGTGAGATTCGCTCTCGCTCTGTTGCGCAGTGCCGACGGTGATGTTCTCTTTTGCGCGCAGATTAATATCGTTATCGGCCACCACATGACTGCCGATGACCGCGATATTTTTGCCACTGACATCGATAGAACCGGCTGACAGCATGGAGCCCACCGCCAGCGTCTGGCTAATACTGTCTTCGGTACGCGTGGTGGTGCTGGAGGCCAGCCCTTTTTTGGTGCCGGTATGAGTGCGCTGCGCATCATGCTGTTCAGTCTGGGTAGTGAGGGTGACATCGCCGCCCGCCGCCAGATTCAGCGCGCCATGGGTTTGTACCGCACTGGCACTGATATTGATGTCTTTTGCCGTCTGCAAATTGATATCGCCGGTGGCGTTCAACTGGCTGCCGCGCAGGGTTTCATCATAGAGATTCACTGAACTGGTATGGCGCTTGCTCGACGATTCGCCAGTGACAGAGAGGCTGTCGGTCGCTGCACTCAGGTTAATGTTTTGTGCCTGCACATCCACCGTGCCGGCGTTAATGTTAGCCCCCACCGCAGTCAGGTTGTC
>NZ_JAZGQA010000165.1:0-9497 GCF_048593855.1 Yersinia sp. 2542 StPb PI | reverse complement strand
TGTAACAACATTTTTTATAAGAATTTACTGTTTAGTCTTATAAATCAATATGATTTAGGATTTTTACTATTAACTAACTTATCATTACTCGTTAAACTGTTAAATATTTATCCTAAAAAATAAGTAAAACTAATTACATGGAGTGACTACATGAGTTTATTCAGACTGGTTCTGGTGGCAGCAATCATATACTTGGGCCTTCTCTTTTCAGGCTATGGCGTGCTTATTGGCAGTGAGAAAAACGCCGCAGGCATTGGTTTGCAGTGTAAATATCTGACGGCAAGAACTGTTACAACCGCTCAATTTATAAACGGTGAAAATGGTGTCATTGGTGTCAGTAACTGCCCATTAGTGAAAAAGATCGGCAATAACGTTTTTGAATAATTGAACTGCGGGTTTGCTATTCATAACCCGCAGTGCATTTCCCCCACGGCCGCTAGCCTGATACTACCGCCCTACTTGCAGACAGCCTTAAACGGTAGCGGTTATTTTTGGCTAAATTTCATATCAATTAATGCAATGGCTTTCTCAATCGCTCGCTTAGTCACTGGGTCCGCCCCTGCCGGGTGTGTAGAGAAATCAATAGCTTTAAGTTGATGGGACATTTTATCTCGCACCTCCACCGGAGCAATGATATCAATCACATCAAGGATTTGCTTAATCACCAGTTGGCAGGCAACCAAGTCTGACACCAGCTCTTGGTCATTAGTAAACATTTCAGACATGCATAATTCCTTCTCAGTAATATCGTAAAAGGATATCACGCTTGCTGAAATATTTCTTTAACCTGCACTGCTCTTGTCGACTCGAAAGACTGGCATTATCCTCGGCTAATGAAATACCTACAACCGATGTCGATGATGTGCTTAATCAATCAATTGCCCCCTCTTTTTGCGAGAAAGAAGCAGATATGAGATGGCAAGAAAGCTAACGTCAGTACGAAGGGGATATAAAAAAACCAGGCATGAAATTATCAATCACCTGGTTCTAGAGGAAACTCATTAGATGTAGATCGATCACAATATTCCTAATCTCACAGTTCATCACCTCCTGCGCCTTTACCTTTATGCAGGACCATTACTGGCATCTTTAAAAAAACGGTTACGCCGACAACCGCTATCAGAGTCATAATCACCGTTATTAACATGCGATCACCTCATCATTTTTAATTTCTATTTTTCCAAACTCAACCCTTTATCCTCGGGATAGACCCCTTCCTGATGACACTACCCTTTTACTATGGCACCAGAAAAATCTTTTGCAAACACTGTCTGAAAAGTCTTTATGGTCTATTTTGTTCAATCGGGAGCAATTTGGTGTTTTGTGTTGTTCGATTCAACTTGTGTATACTGCTCTACTCCTATCCAGAAAAAACAGACTAAATAATGTCACAAGAAAATCATCTCGCGTTAGTCTGCGCCCTCAGTAAATGGGTCGAAACCCATCTAGGGCGGGTCATCTACCTTGAAGAGTTAGCCGTGTATTCAGGCTATTCGCTTTGGCATATGCAGAAAATATTTAAAGAAGTGACCGGGGTATCGCTGGGTAAATACATTCGGGAAAGACGCTTAGCGGGCGCGGTTTATCAACTAAGAAGTAGTGATAGTACGATTTTTGATATCGCATTGGACTTTGGCTTTGGCTCACAGTCACATTTTACTTACATGTTCAGAAAACGTTACGGTATCACTCCGTATGATTTCAGGCAAAATACTGATATTGACCTGAATATCGCGTTGCCCTTGCATGCTATTCATCAGAAGCTGGCATAACACTCCGCAATACCCACGATTCGCCTGAATGCTTACCACTGCTCTCCGGCGAATAACGCTTTTCAGTTCTTTTTATAGCAATTCTGTACATCAATAGGTTGTGCTTCGTTACGTTGGCGATCCGCCATATAGGTCATCGCAAACATGACACTGACAACAATGAGTGCCGCCAACAGTAAACCGATCAATGCGATGACTTTGTTGTCATCAAACAAGCTCTTATCCATACATTCCCCCTAATTTCTATGGCGTATCATTAGATTAGCCATAGGATCGCAATCAATGTTATTGCAATCAGCAAACATGATGTTGTAAGTAAAACCACGAGCGCAAATTGCGCATCGCCAATTCCCGCAGAATAATCACTATTCGGGGTAATATTTTGTTGTTTTTTCAAAGCAATACCTACTGATTGGCGCACACCAATCCTAACTCTATATAAGAAAAATCGCGTTTTATAATGGATACATTTCTATCGGATATCAACCTAACCATTAGTTATTCCAACGCGATCCTGTCGTACTCTGTGTTATAGATCAAGCCCATCTATTGTAAAGTTAGGGATAGGCGCAAAATACATTAGTTTTAGTTAAGTGTTTGTGGCGATAATATAATGTCATCTCTGTTCAGTAGACAATTACTGTATCACCGCCGTTATTATACCGTAATTATCCCTGTGGCGAGGCTATACAGAGCGGCTAAAGCGGTAATCATGGCCACGGCAAAAAGACATTTTTCAATCGGCGCGAATATTGCTTTCTTTTGCTCACGCTTCGCGATGATAAACAGCACAGTTCCCGGGCCATATATCACTGCTGACAGTAATATGTATTTCAACCCGCCCGCGTAGACCATTAATATGGCATATAGTGTTGCTATCAAAGCAAAAATAAAATCTTTCTTCAGCTCGACCGAACCTGCCGAATAGGTTTCTCGGGTCCAGGCCAATTTCAACCCATAAGCCGCAACCAGCAAATAGGGGATCAAAACTAATGAGCTAGTGAGTTCCAGTGCCAACTGAAACGCATACTCAGTGAAGAGCGTAACAATTAAGAATAATTGGATAAAAATATTCGACATCCAAACCGCTGCCGATGGCACCCCGCGCTTATTCTCCGTTGCAAATATCTGCGGCATGATATTACTTTTTGCTGCGGAATAGAGTGCTTCAGCCGCCAATAGGGTCCATGACAGATATGCACCCATAACGGAGATAATCAGCCCGATGCTGATAAATATAGCGCCCCATCGACCCACTATATGTTCTAACACCCCAGCCATTGAGGGTTGCCGTAAAGCAGCAAGATCAGGACGAAGCAGCACACCATAGGAAAGCATTGTCACTAATACCAGTAAACATAAAACACCAATAAAACCGAGAACAGTAGCAATACCAACATGCTTTCTTTCTTTAGCGTAACGGGAATAAACACTCGCCCCTTCAATGCCCACAAAAACAAATACGGTGACCAACATAGTACTGCGCACTTGAGCAAATAGTGTCTCTGATGTTGCACCAATATCTAATGCCGCATGACCGGTATAACCATAGTCATCCAAATGGGAGAGATCACCGACACCAGACAAAGATTGGGAACCCCAGAAGTTTAATGCAAACGTATCTGTATGAAATGTAAATGCCAGCACAATAACAAAAATAAATATCGGAATAACTTTAGCAAAAGTGGCAATAGTATTGATTGCTGCGGCTTCTTTGATACCGCGTAGCACCATAAAATGAAAACTCCACAAGATTAATGACGCAATTAAGACTGCGGATAACGTATTACCATCACCAAATAGTGGGAAGAAGGCTCCCAATGTTGATTTGATCAAAACAAAATAGGAAACACTGCCGATACAGGCGCCAGCCCAAAAACCAATGGCTGAGGCAAAACCGGCATAATCACCAAATCCAGTTTTAGCATAAATATAAACACCGGAATCCAAATCTGGCTTACGTTGTGCCAAAGTCTGAAAAACAAAGGCCAGAGTTAACATTCCGCCACCAGCAATAATCCACGCGATGATGGCACCCAAGCCTCCGGTTGCTCGGCCGAATGTAGCAGGTAAAGAGAAAATACCAGCACCTATCATTGAACCCACGACCAGCGAGGTTAATGACCACAGCGAGAGCTTTTTATTTGATGAAGCCGCCATATTCATTTCCATTTACATTAACTAATCCAATGTAAAACAGAATAACCTAATAGAAGACCCACGCCTATAGATGCAATTCAGAGAAAATGTGAGCCTCCTTTAAAAGCTGAATATTCACTGTTGAGTGGGCGTGACACTAATATTAAGGCGTATATTCACTCACAGCGGTAGCCTCTTTATGTATCAGTAACAAAATAGACCTATTAGACATAGGCCTTGATACTGTTTGAATTTAAACTGCGCATGGTCGGTTTGTGCCGCCAAACTCGTTAATCAGATTTTTAGTCAAATAATAACGGTGGTACTCACCCAGTACATTTTCTAGCGTCATTTTCAATTGATAACCCTGTTTTTCATAGAACGGGCGAGCCTGGAAGCTGAATGTATCTACTTGGGCAAACTTGCATCCCCGCTGTATTGCTTCCTGTTCGGCTGCGTTCATCAAGTTAGTACCAGCCCCTGAGTGACGTAATGCATCCGATACCCATAACAACTCAATACTCAGGCAATTACCTAATGTATATCCGGTAATCCCTCCCAACTTTTCGCCACCTTCTCCTGTGATAAATACGGCTAATGGTTTACGACCATTATCACCAACAAATTTACGGTTAAAAGCCTTCAATCCCTCAATGATTTCTGCAATATCTTCAGTCGTTGGGGCATCTGTCATGGTCAAATTCATTGCTACTGCTCCTCGCTATTTTTCTGACTAACAATACTCGATATAATCTTGGCTTCAATGCATATTCTCACAGATAAGAATTCTATTATCGGATAATAAATAGCAAAATAAATGCTATTAATAACCATTTACATTTATAATGCAGCGAACAGCTCTTTCCGACATTTGTACCGATTTCTCCTCTGTAATTGTAAGGATACCCCAATGCTCCGCCGTTTCTTTTCTTATTATGCCCCGTACAAAGGGCTTTTTTATCTGGACTTTGGCTGTGCCATTTTGGCCGGGCTGCTGGAGCTGAGTTTCCCGATGGCGGTAAAACTGTTCATTGATAAATTACTTCCCAATCAAGATTGGGTGTTGATCGTTTGGGCGGCAACTGGCCTGTTGATGATTTATCTGCTCAATACTGCGCTAATGGCGATTGTTAACTACTGGGGGCACGCATTGGGTGTGGGTATCGAAACCGACATGCGCCGCCAGGCTTTTAGCCATCTGCAAAAATTATCATTCAGCTATTACGACAATATGAAGACCGGCCATATTATCACCCACGTCACCAAAGACCTTGAAGAGGTTGGAGAAATTGCCCACCACGGCCCTGAAGATCTTTTTATTGCCGTTATGACCTTTATCGGTGCATTCATTTTGATGGCATCCGTCCATTTACCACTGGCGATGCTCACCATCATCATCGTACCCTTTATGACCTATCTGGTCAGCCGCTACGGTTCACAGATGACCGAGACCTGGCGCAAACTGTTTGGTCAAGTTGGCAATTTTAATGCCCGCATTGAGGAAAGTATCGGCGGTATTCGTGTCGTCAAAGCTTTCGCTAATGAATCTCATGAAAAGAAATTGTTCGCCGCAGATAACGAAAGCTACCGCACCACCAAATTGCGGGCTTACCGTATCATGACCACCAGTATGACCATGAGCTACCTCAGTACCCGTCTGGTGCAGTTAATTGTGATGGTTGCCGGTACCTGGTACGTCGTGCATGACCAGTTGAGTTACGGCGGTTTTGTCGGCTTTCTGTTATTAGTTGAAGTGTTTTTTCGCCCGGTGGCGAAAATAACCTCAGTACTGGAAAGTTATCCGAAAGGAATTGCCGGTTTTAAGCGATTCACTCAATTGATAGATACACTGCCTGATATTGTCGACCAACCAAACGCTCGCCCTGTTGGCCATTTGCATGGCGATATTTGTTATCACAATGTCAGTTTCGGTTATTCACCACAGAATAAAATTTTCACCCATTTGAACCTGCAAATCCGGGCTGGCGAAACTGTGGCATTCGTCGGGCCATCGGGGGCGGGTAAAACCACATTATGCTCACTGCTGCCCCGCTTTTATGAACTCGATGAGGGGGCAATCACGATTGATGGTATTGATATCCGTGATATGACTCAACAATCATTGCGTAATAATATCGGTATTGTTCAGCAGGACGTTTTCTTATTCGGCGGATCTATCCGTGAGAATATTGCTTACGGTAAACTCGATGCCAGCGACGATGAAATAATGGTTGCAGCACAACAAGCCCGGCTAGATGAGTTGATTGAAAGCTTGCCTGATGGACTGGATACCGTTGTTGGTGAGCGCGGAGTAAAATTATCCGGTGGGCAGAAACAGCGCTTGTCAATTGCACGTATTTTCCTGAAAAATCCACCGATTTTGATTCTGGATGAAGCAACCTCCGCGCTTGATACTGCCACTGAGCAAGCCATCCAGCTTGCGCTAACGGAATTATCACAAGGCAGAACGACGTTGGTGATTGCCCATCGCTTAGCCACGATTCAAAATGCCGATCGTATCATTGTGGTCGATAAGGAAGGGATTGTGGAACAGGGCGACCATTATGAATTGCTGGCCCGTAAAGGCGCCTATGCAAAATTGCATAATGCCCAGTTCAGTGCTGCCTGATACTCAGTAAAAACCCACCCGCTGATGGGCGCGAATGGTAAACTGAAGGAAAATTCAGCCAAAGCCATTCCATCGCGGGCTTAAATAGGGTACAAGGACGCCATGAAAATTCCAAAACGAATCCAACCGCTGGTTGATGACGGCTTGGTTGACGAAGTCATCCGTCGTTTGAAAAGTGGCAAAGAAGCTGATGTATACGTTGTCCGTTGTGGGCAGGATATCCGCTGCGCTAAAGTCTATAAAGAAGCTGAAAACCGCAGTTTCAAACAGGCTGTTCAGTATCAGGAAGGGCGTAAGGTTCGTAACAGTCGTGACGCGCGAGCCATGGCCAAAGGTTCTAAATTTGGCCGCAAGCAACAGGAAGAGACCTGGCAAACTGCCGAGGTGGATGCCTTGTACCTGCTCGCCAATGCCGGTGTTCGGGTACCCCAACCTTATGCATGCCTTGATGGTGTTTTATTGATGGAACTGGTCACCGATGCAGATGGCCTTGCCGCCCCTCGCCTGAGTGATGTGCCATTTAGCAGAGAACAAGCGCTGATTGACCATGCATTGATGATCCAATATGTGGTACGGATGCTTTGCGCCGGTCTGGTTCATGGCGATTTATCAGAGTTTAATGTCTTAATTGATAAAGAGGGCCCGGTCATTATCGATTTACCGCAAGCCGTCAATGCTGCGGCGAACAATCATGCTAAAGCCATGCTGGAGCGGGATGTCGCAAACATGACACACTATTATGGCCAATACGCACCAGAACTGCTTAATCGTAAGTATGCCAAAGAGATGTGGGCACTTTATGAGGATGGCAAACTGCATCCAGAAACGCAACTGACTGGTGAGTTTGCAGAAAGCACCGAAGCGGCTGATGTTGAGGGTGTACTGGAGGAAATCAAAGCGGTTATAGCTGAAGAGCAAGAGCGCCTGCGTGAAGCTCAGGATCACGACAACTAGACATTAACTATCCTAAATCGACTCTCTGTGGGGCAGTAATGACTCTCTTCCCTGCCCCACACGCTCTTTACGTATCAGTTCAGCACCACCGCTTCCACGCGGTTTTTCCCCGTGGTTTTCGCCCGATATAACGCTTTATCCGCAGCATCCGACAAGTCTGTCGCCGCAATAGACTCACCCGGCGCGGATACCGAAGCCACACCAATGCTGATGGTCACCCGCCCCTCTGGCGACATCCCATGGGGAATATCTAACTCCTCAATGGAGTGACGCATGCGCTCGGCAACCGCTTTCGCATCCGCCAGGGTACTGGGTGCTAGCAATACAATAAACTCCTCGCCGCCATAGCGCGCCAAAATATCTGAACCACCACGAATAGATTTTGACAAAGTTTCGACAATGGATTTCAAACAAACATCCCCCATTGCATGACCATAAAGGTCGTTAAAGCTTTTGAAATTATCAAAATCGATCATCAACACAGACAGAGAACCGCCTTCGATCCGTTTTTTTTGCCAGATGTGCTGATAGATATCATCAAAGTGGCGACGATTGGCGACCCCAGTTAATACATCGGTTTGTGACAACGCCTTGAGGATCGATTCTGACTGTTTAAGTTCAGTAATATCGAAAAACGAGCCATACCAAATAACAGCCCCATCATCCTGAAGCGTCGGGAAAGACTCACCATGGAGCCAGTGTGTACCTTTGCCCGGCAACACCACGCGAAAATCGCAGCGCCAGACAGATAGATTCTGTTGAGAGATGGCTACCGCCTGTTTTAGCATATCCATATCGTCAGTATGCACGCGGCTAAACAGAGGGTTTTCCTCTCTGGGCACATACAAAACATCAGCCGGTGACAGAGCAAATATTTTTCTGACACCCTCGCTACAATATTTAAAATAAGATTTACCCTCTGCATCTAAATAATAAGCATAAATCATTGCTGGTAAATTCTTAGTTAAACGATCCATCATCTGCTTACTTTCTTCCAGCTTCATCAGCAGGAATTTTCTTTCCGAAACATCAGCAATCACACTAATATAACCCACGGTCTGGTTATTATCGGCAGTTATTTCATGGACACTAAGTGCTCCCCAGAAACGTTTCCCATCTTGGCGCTGATAACACCACTCGCTGGCATCACGCCGATTAAGCAATAAATAATCCAGCTCAGCTTGATCCTTACCAAACTCTGGAATATGCAGTATATCCGAAATAGGGCATCCCAAGACTTCATCTTTAGAATAGCCAAACATTCGCTCCGCGCCCACATTAAATATGGTGATCCGACTCTCTAAGTCGGTGGTAATAATCGCGACCTGTTTTTCCGCATTCAACAGTACATCCAGTTGAAGATTAGATAATTTATCTTTCCCATTCTCTCTCTTCACTGGTTCACCTTTACGGTGCTGACCAAATACTTTCCCAGTCAAAGCATTCAGGCAGTTATGATAAAAAGAAAATAAAGACATAAAGTAAATCACCTATAATTTAGAACAAGAAAAAATGAAATTATAACCAGTCTACTGATGGTGCTAATAATAACACTGTGAACTATAACATACACCAATGAATCAGTGTAGGTTTGGAATGATGATACTCTCTAATAGATAACTACAGACACTCAACTTGATAATATCATTACAAATCTCGCCAAGAAAACTGAAAGAACAATCCGTTATGGTGATGATGTATTCCTATTGAATAACTGGAGCGAGAATGAAGAAGTTACTGATGTTTTGTGGTGTATCAGTGTTGCTATTGAATGCAGCCTCTAGCTTTGCCACACAACCTATTAATAAAGAAGCACAAAAACAATCGGGAGTGAGATGTAAACGCCCGCCTGAACCGCCAAAAGACAAGAGTGGCCGCCCGTTGCCGCCAGCGAAAGAACATCATAATGGCCAACCAGCAAAAATCCCGCCGCAACATGATGGCAAGTATCCATGCCCGCCACCGCTATCAGATAAAAACCACAAAGTTTAATATGTTATATT
>NZ_JAZGQA010000164.1:0-9620 GCF_048593855.1 Yersinia sp. 2542 StPb PI | reverse complement strand
TCCTGTCTGTAGGATGTGGCTGACATATCCTTAAAAAAAGCTGGGTTATTCTCTTACCCTAAGCGATAACATCATGCTTTGCATGGGATATTCGTCAGGGTTAATTCAGTTTTTTTGTGTAAAAAGGATTAGAAATGAAAGGGCAGTTATTAATTGCAGCGCTGTTGGCCGCCAGTTTTTCAGTCTGTGCGGCGGAACATGCTCATTGGGGATATGAAGGTCAGGAAGATCCTGCCCATTGGGGAAAACTCTCACCGGATTTTTCACTGTGCGAAACAGGTAAAAATCAGTCGCCGGTTAATATTCACGGCGCATTGAAAACCCATCACAGTCAACTCGAGTTGGCTTTCCAACCAGGTAAACAGCAAATCGTGAATAACGGCCATACGATTCAGGTGAATGTCAGCACTGGCAATACCCTGAAACTGGACGGCGATACTTTCACATTGCAGCAATTCCATTTCCATACCCCAAGTGAAAATGAGATTGATGGCAAACAGTTCCCGTTAGAAGCTCATTTTGTTTATAAAGATAAAGATGGGGCACTGGCAGTGCTCGCACTCATGTTCCAGCAGGGGGATGCAAATCCACAACTGGCACAGGCTTGGCAGCAAATGCCAACGGCGATTGACCAAATGGCGATATTAAATAAGCCTCTTGATATCAAAGCATTGCTACCCAAAAAGTTTGATTTTTATCGCTTTAGTGGCTCACTAACCACACCACCTTGCTCTGAAGGTGTCAGTTGGATGGTGCTTGAGCAGCCTGCGAGCGCTTCTGCTGAACAAATTAATCAATTCCGCTCTGTGGTTCATCATACGAATAATCGCCCTGTACAGCCACTGAATGGCCGAGTCATTATCGATTAAAACTACGTATGAGTCGCACTATCCTGTCTTCTGGCAGGTAGTGCGCGTGGCTTTTTGCCGCCTGGCCATTTTACACCATAGCCACATCAGTCAAATCCCACAAACAAAAAAACCAACCCTAACGGATTGGTTTTCTTAAGGTATTTTGGTCGGCATGAGAGGATTTGAACCTCCGACCCCCGACACCCCATGACGGTGCGCTACCAAGCTGCGCTACATGCCGATGCTATGACGGTTATACTACATTTTACCGTTATTAATGCAAGACTTGGCAAAACGTTCGCTTGTTTTTTGAGCGCACCAATGCCTGTTTTTAGAGCTAGTTCGCAATAAAACGTTTTATATCCGTCAACACTTGCAGCAGTAATGGAAGTTGAGGCTTTTCATTTTTGATTTCATTGCCTTGCTCATCATAGGTGCGGTATTCACCGTTATTATCTAATACAACGGTTTGTGTTGGCGTAGTAATAACTAACATGCCATTGTCACCGGTTGCCACCCAGTTATTATTGCGCTGTGCGGCGAACAAATCTTCCCCTTGCGAATAATCCTCAGGCGCTGTTTTGACGTGTAACAAACGTTGCATTAGCGTTGTCATGATATCTTCATGATTGGTCAGTTTATTCACGGCCTGCGCTGGCGTGCCTGGCCAATGAACCACTAATGGCACTTGCAGTTGTTGGCGATTAAAGCTGCTGCCTGCACCCCAGGTATCATTGCCGCTGTCATTAAATTCAACACCATGGGCCGCAGTAATAATAACTACGGTTTTATCGAGCTGACCGCGCTGTTTCAGTGTATCCAGAATAGTCGCAATCTGTTGATCTACATCTTTTGCGCCTGCCTGGTAGTGACGGATAAAGTCAGTCGGTAACGCAACCTTCTGCCCGATTACCGGGTCTTGTGCTTCAACTGCCCCGTTGAGGTTAATGTATGAGAACCATGGTGCATTATTGTTGAGCGTGGACAGCCATTGCTGCCACTGTGCCGTGGTTTCGCTATCCGGTTGCACTGCAGGAGTTGGTAATGTGAAATCAGCTAACAGTGCCTGGCGGTAGAGTGGTGACTCAAAACCATCGGATGAGAACAGACCAAACTGATAACCCTGCGCGCTTAATGCTGTAACAAACGCTGAGGGTTCGCGCGCGGAGAGAATACCGTCTAAATAAGTAGGCGAAATGCCATAAAACAGGCCAAATAAGCCCGTATCCTGACGGTTGCCTGAACTGTAGTGGCTGTCAAACTGAATGTTTGAACGGCCAAATTCGGCTAGGGCAGGCATGTCTTTTTGCAGGCTACTGGCACGAATACCATCAACCACAATGAGCAACAAATTATAACCACTGCCTTTATCGCTGAAGGTAATCGGGTTGAGTGGATATTCAACCGCCAGTGCATCTGGATTACCTTGTTCCACCAGGCGACGCTGATATTCCTGCTGATCGAGCAGGCCGTGTTTCTCAAGGAACTTACGGGCGGTCATCGGGTAAGAGAGTGGCAGGTTTGCGCGTTGCATACTGATTGGGCGATAAAAATTGGCATCGGCCCAAATATAAATCAGATGAGAGGCAAAGAACGCAGAAATAAACACCGCCACCAACGGCTTAACAAAGCGTTGCCGGTTAAGGCTGCGTAGTTTTTGCCAGGCCCAAGTGCCGAAAAGCATCTCGACCAGGAAAATGACTGGCACGGCAATAAACATTAATTGCCAATCACGCGCCAGCTCGGTCTGGTCTGGGTTAACCACCAATTCCCATACCACCGAGTTAAGGTGTAAATGGAAACGGGTGAAAACTTCGGTATCAACCAACAGCAGAGTCAGGCCCGCAGTGGCAAAGGCGGCGGAAAGGAAACGGAGTAGTCGCTGCGACATCACCACAAAGGTGAGTGGGAAGATCACCAACAAATAAGCAGCAAAAACGATAAAACTAAAGTGCCCGAGCCAACTGACGAGGGCATAGATACGGCCAACCAGCGATGAGGGCCAATCGGAGACAAACAGATAGCGGCTACCCAGCACTAGGCTAAACAGGATATTAAACAGGGCGAACCAGTGCCCCCAGCTGATCATCTGGGAGACTTTTTCACGATAGCGCTGACGATTTGTCACCATATTGAGATTGCAGTCTTGGCCGATAAATTAATGAGCTTTATCTTCACTTATCGAAGCTTGAAGAGCTTCAGCGAAAGAACGTGCCAATACTTTGCGCTGCGCTGGGGCCACGCTGGTATTGATCAAATTTGTTACCATATTCCCCAACACCATCAAAGAAAGATTGGTGGGAGTACGGTTTTTTTCCATTACGCTGACTAATTCTGACAGCAGTTTTTCGACTTGTTCGTCGCTATAACGGGATGATTGTGCCATAAAAAGTGTGCTCAATACCTGACAAAGTCCCACATCTTACCGTATAGAGACACGCTTTTCCGCTATTTTATAGCATTAAGAATCATTAGCCATTAATTGAGGGGCGCGAATGCTTTAGGGTTGCAGCTCTCAGGCATCAGTGATTGAATACGCCCCTAGCCAAAAGGAGTATTTATCATGAGTCTGGATATTGACCAGATAGCCTTACATCAGCTTATCAAGCGTGATGAACAAACGCTTGATGTGGTGTTGCGCGATTCTCTGTTACCTGCCAATGCTGTAGTTGAAGAAATGATGGCCGAACTGCATCGTGTTTACAGCGCCAAAAGCAAAGCTTACGGGCTGTTTAATGAGCAAAGCGAGCTGGCTGAAGCGCTGAAACGAAGCCGTAAGGGTGATGAAGACTTCCTCAGTTTTAGCCGTGCTGCCACCGGGCGTTTACGTGATGAGTTAGCCAAATATCCGTTTGCCGAAGGCGGTGTGGTGCTGTTTTGCCAATATCGTTATCTGGCGGTGGAGTATCTGCTTATCTCGGTGCTGAGCAGTTGTAATAGTATGCGAGTGAATGAGCAACTTGATCTCAGTACCACCCATTATCTCGATATTAACCGTGCTGATATTGTCGCCCGTATCGATTTAACTGAATGGGAAAATAATCCAGAATCCACGCGTTATCTTACGTTCTTGAAAGGGCGGGTAGGGCGCAAAGTATCCGACTTCTTTATGGATTTCCTCTCTGCAACAGAGGGGCTGGATACCAAAGCACAAAATCGGGGCTTATTACAGGCGGTTGATGATTACTGCGCGGATGCTGAACTTGGCAAAAATGAGCGTCAGGCATACCGTCAGCAGGTTTATAGCTATTGTAATGAGCAGTTACAAGCCGGTGAAGAGATTGCGTTGCAGGCGCTTTCTCAAGAGCTGCCAACGCTGGGTGAGAAAGATTTTCAGCAATTCTCGACTGAACAGGGTTATGCGTTAGAAGAGAGTTTCCCGGCAGATCGCGGTACCTTGCGTCAGTTAACCAAATTTGCTGGCAGTGGGGGTGGGTTGAGTATCAATTTTGATGCATTGTTGCTGGGTGAGCGTATTTTCTGGGATGCCGCGACAGATACGTTGACTATTAAAGGCACGCCACCCAATCTGCGTGATCAGTTACAGCGTAATTCAGGCAAAAAGTAACGGTTACCACCGTGACGATAGCCAATAAAAAACGCCGCATAAGCGGCGTTTTTTATTTCGGCGTCCCGAATATCGAAAGCGACGCGATTAAACGCGAACGAAGTCGATATGAGTCAGTTTTGGCTTGAAAGCGTGACGCTGAACAGCCTGTACTTTAACTTTGGTTTCTTTACCGTCAACAACCAGAGTCAGTACGGAATCATAAAAGCCCGGTTTCAATTCAAGGTTCTTGGTGGTGTCATGGTCAAGAGCAATAGAGATAGCTGCTTCAGAACCACCGTAAATGATTGCCGGAAATTTATTTGCTGCACGCAGGCGGCGGCTCGCACCCTTACCCTGGTCGTTACGTACTTCTACATTGATAGTGGTCATTTTGTTTTCTCTTAAAGAAAATTTACCCTGCTACAGGCGACCCAGCAACAGGTTCGATACTCGGCTTTGATTGGGTAAACCCAGAGCAAAGCGGGCGGCATTCTAGCGAAATATCGGCCAGACAGCAAATAAAACTGCGAAAATCTCAGGCTAAATGCGGCTCAGGCAAGGGAGTCAGCCCGCCGGAAACGGCCCTGATAATCAAATATCTTTTCTCTAATTTGCCACCATTGCCCACGACGGCGGGCCACGACAAAATCGGGATAACGTAACAGGGCTTGTTGCGCGATGATATCAGCCGCCGTTTGCCATTTCAGTGCCACACCGGGTGCCCGTTGGTGTGGGCGCAGGAAAATTTGTTCAAATGCCATACGTTGCGCGGCGGTGGTTAAGCGAAAACGTTCGCTGGTATCAGTGCCGTCTTCGTCGTAGTAGGTGATTTTCAGCCACTCACCCTTTGCGTCATGGCCCGTCTCCAGACTCATACCGCCACAACGTAGCACCAGGGCATCTTTTAATTTTAACGCGGCTTTCAGCATATCATCGGGATCGACCAGAACTTCCTGGCACTGGTGACAACGGCGGGCGGCAATGTCATTTTCCGCCCCACAATTCGGGCAGCACTTAAAGCGAAAGCGATAGTCACATTGCGCCCGCACGCCTTGTTGGTCCTCAAACCACCCCTGACAGCGGCGACCATAGTGTTCAATAATGTCACCAGACTCGGTACATTTTCCCCAGAAGATATTGGCAAAGCCGCAATCTGGGCAAAATACCTGAACCGGCTGACTGCCACTATGCGGTTTGCTGGTACCCACTTCAGGGGTAAAAAGGTCATGGGGATTGCCAGCGTAATCCAGAATCAGGCAATCTTCTTTACCCGGTGATAACCGCAAGCCTCGGCCGACTATCTGTTGATACAAACTGACCGATTCCGTGGGGCGAAGAATGGCAATCAGATCAACATGGGGGGCATCAAAGCCAGTGGTTAACACCGCCACATTAACCAAATAGCGCAGTTGCTGCTGCTTAAAGGCAGTGATTAACGCATCGCGCTCATTAGGCGGGGTAGTGGCGCTCACCAGTGCAGCCTCGTCTTTTGGCAGCAAGCCATACACCTCTTTGGCGTGTTCAACGGTCGCGGCAAAAATCATTACCCCGCGACGTTGAGCGGCATATTCAATTATCTGGTTAACAATATGCGGAGTAATTCGTTGCTGCTGCTTAAGTTCACGGTCTAAATCCGCCTCTCGGAACAGGCCGCTACTGTTGCTGGTCAGGCGACTGAAATCATACTGCACCACGGGCATATCCAACCGCTCTGGGGGGACCAGAAAACCGTGCTTGATCATGTAGCGCAAGGGTAATTCATAAATACAATCGCGAAAAAGGGACTTTTCATCACCACGGGTAATACCGTGATAATGGAATTGATAAATCCAGCCTTTTCCCAATCGGTAAGGTGTGGCGGTCAATCCCAGCAAGCGCAGGCGGGGGTTGGTGGTACGTAAATGCTGAATAATTTGCTGATACTGGCTGTCATCGTCATCACTGATACGATGGCATTCATCAATAATCAGTAGTGAAAAGGCACTATCAAATAGGGGCAGGTTTCGTGCCACTGACTGCACACTGCCAAACACCACTTTTCCTGCGCTTTGGCGTTGCTGCAAGCCAGCGGCGAAAATATCAGCCTCTAAGTCGTAGGCGCAATATTTGGCGTGATTCTGTGCTACCAACTCTTTGACATGAGCCAGCACCAGAACGCGCCCGCGAGCCAGTTTCGCCAATTCGGCGATCACCAGACTTTTGCCTGCCCCGGTGGGTAGAACAATCAAAGCAGGCTCACTGTGGCGGCGAAAATGGGCAAGAGTGGCATCGACAGCCTCTTGCTGATAGGGGCGCAGTGTAAATGCCATTAGTGCACCTGCCCGATGGCTTTCAACCCATTCTCCCCGCAACCCTTTTCCGCGCGTATGCGTGACATTTCTCTCTCTTTATAATGAAAAACTTTTGACTATTATGCCTGTCGGAGGCGGTTGGCGCGAGGCCCCAAGTTAGCACTGATGGGGTGGCGTGATAGACGCGGCGCACTCTGGGGGTAAGTTGTTTCTCAATAACAACTTTTTACGTAACTGTTTCTAGGATGATATGGCAACCGCCGCTATACTGATGAGTCTGGTAGGCAGCAAATGATTTTCTCCCAACTGCTTCATTCATTTCACACCGTATCATGAGCATCCTGCTGTCGTTGGCGGGTGTGATTGCGGGTATCGTGCCCGTCAGCGGTACGACAAGACAACAGGCAAAGTAGATTCAATGCGATTGGACAAGTTTTTATCTCAGCAATTAGGTGTCAGCCGGGCGTTAGTCGCGCGCGAGCTGCGGGCAAAACGAGTCACTATTGATGGCGAAGTGGTCAAAAGTGGTGCGATTAAGCTGACACCGGAACAAGACGTGAGATTTGATGGCAACCCATTACAACAAACCGTTGGCCCACGTTATTTCATGCTGAACAAACCGCAGGGTTATGTGTGTTCGACAGAAGACCCAGATCACCCGACCGTGCTGTATTTCCTTGATGAGCCAGTGGCATACAAACTCCATGCCGCCGGGCGTTTGGACATCGATACCACCGGATTGGTACTGATGACCGACGATGGTCAGTGGTCGCATCGGATCACCTCACCGCGTCATCATTGTGAAAAGACCTATCTGGTGACGCTGGAACACCCATTGGCCGATGATACCGCGCAACAGTTTACTGATGGCGTACAGTTGCATAATGAAAAGTCTCTCACCAAACCGGCTCAACTTGAGGTTATAGAGCCTCAGTTGGTGCGTTTAACCCTCAGTGAAGGGCGTTATCATCAGGTAAAACGGATGTTTGCGGCGGTGGGAAATCGGGTTATAGAGCTGCATCGTGAGCGAATTGGCGACATTAAACTTGATGACGATTTGGCACCAGGCGAGTACCGCCCGTTAACCGCAGAAGAGATTGCCAGTGTCGGCGCGCCTCATCTGTAATTGATTTTCTATTACAGCGCGGGCTGTCTTGCCGTTGATATTACACTAAATAATTCGAGTTGCAGGAAGGCGGCAAGCGATAGAGTCCCAATGAGTTGACGGGAGTCAATGATTCGGGTGAAAGAGCGTAGCCAACGCACATGCGGCTTGAAGTATGACGGGTATAACCCACGGTAGGTTATTGAAGGAGTTGTTGAACGTGCATGCCAGTACCCAAAATGAAGAGAAGAACCGGACATCCCACGTTGGCTTGATCTTTATCCTCGGTTTGCTATCGATGCTGATGCCTTTGGCAATTGATATGTATCTGCCGAGTATGCCGATTATTGCACAGGAGTTTGGCGTAGAGAGTGGTGCGGTGCAGATGACTCTAAGCGCCTATGTGCTGGGGTTTGCCATCGGACAAATGTTCTATGGGCCAATGGCTGATAGCCTCGGGCGCAAGCCGGTTATCTTTTGGGGTACGCTAATATTTGCGCTCGCGGGTATGGCTTGTGCCATGGCGCAATCAATCGAACAACTGATTAACTTGCGTTTCTTGCATGGTTTGTCTGCCGCTGCCGCGAGTGTGGTGATTAATGCATTGATGCGCGATATGTTCACTAAAGATGACTTCTCTCGCATGATGTCTTTTGTGGTGTTGGTGATGACCATCGCACCCTTGCTGGCACCGATTATCGGTGGTGCATTGTTAGTATGGTTTAGCTGGCACGCCATCTTCTGGACCATGGCGGGTGCTGCATTGGTCGGCGCGATTTTGGTTGCACTGTTTATTAAAGAAAGCTTGCCACGAGAGAAACGGCAACGATTCCATTTGCGCACCACTATTGGCAATTTTGCCACGTTATTCCGCCATAAGCGGGTACTGAGCTATATGTTAGCGAGCGGCTTCTCTTTTGCTGGGATGTTCTCATTCCTCAGTGCCGGTCCCTTTGTTTATATCGATTTAAACGGCGTCTCTCCACAAAACTTTGGCTATTACTTTGCGCTGAATATCGTCTTCTTGTTCTTGATGACATTGATTAATAGCCGCAATGTACGCCGCTTCGGAGCGCTTAAAATGTTCCGATTTGGCATGCTAGTGCAATTTGTTATGGGGATCTGGTTGCTGGTGGTTTGCGCCACCGGGATGGGGTTCTGGGCGTTGGTATTGGGTGTCGCGGCTTATGTCGGTTGCATCGCCATGATCACCTCGAATGCGATGGCGGTTATTTTGGATGATTTCCCACATATGGCCGGTACTGCGTCTTCTCTGGCAGGGACCCTACGCTTTGGTATTGGTGCGGTGGTAGGAACGCTGTTGTCGATGGCGCCATCCCGCAGTGCCTGGCCAATGGTAAGCTCAATGGCATTTTGTATTATTGTGGCCATGTTGTTGTATCTTTATGCCAGTCGCCCACATAAGGATGCGGTGAAATAACTATCGTCGTAATAACTATCGCCGCAATCATTATCAAGGCTAAGTTGCTGGGGCTTATCAGTTAATGGTTATTGCAAGAAGGTGAGGGGCGTCTTAGGGCGTTCCCTTCATTCACATTATTTATCGTCAATGTACTCATTATTTATTCAATTATTTTCCTCGTCGACTCATTTACTCCCGTCAATATCGCCCGAATTGCCACTTAAAAATGCGTGGTTCTTGCGTTCAATCAATATAGTAAGCATGCATATCATTATTTATTGCATAGTTATGATTGGCACCATATTGTTAACTTTTTGAGCGAACATATAAAAAATCGCAAATTGTTATTGAAGCGTTTTTATCAGATATTTCTGTCAGTTGAATAGTTACGTATGTTAGT
>NZ_JAZGQA010000163.1:0-9765 GCF_048593855.1 Yersinia sp. 2542 StPb PI | reverse complement strand
GTCGTGCGGGATTCGAACCTGCGACCAATTGATTAAAAGTCAACTGCTCTACCAACTGAGCTAACGACCCATTATGTGTGCTGCTGATGACAATTCGGCGCCTGTCGTGCGGGATTACTCGTCCTGCGGACTCGCCCTTCGGGTCAACGCTACGCGCTGCTGTCTCGCTTCGCTCGGCTCGAACCTTTAACCAATTGATTAAAAGTCAACTGCTCTACCAACTGAGCTAACGACCCATTATGTGTACTGCTTACTATAATTTCCTGCTGCTTTAACGTTTTACAAGTTGTCTTGGCAACGGCGGCATATATTACTAATTTCTCTTCACAGTGCAACTTAAATTTCTGTTGAAGCGTTTAACTGCTTGTTCTTCACTCGCCAAAGTCCAGAAATTAGTCAATATGACCAATTCCTGGACTCGAAAATGGCTAAAGAGCAGATAAACGTTTCTGTGCCTGTTTAGCAGCATCAGTATTAGGATATTGCTTGATCACTTGTTGATAAACCGCCTTCGCTTTATCGCTTTGGCCTTTATCCTGCATGATCACCCCAACTTTAAACATCGCTTCTGAACTTTTTGGAGACTTTGGATAATTTTTTACTACAACAGCATAATAATATGCAGCGTCGTCTTTCTTACCTTTGTTGTAATACAACTGCCCTAACCAATAGTTGGCATTAGGCTGGTAAGTCGACTTTGGATACTGTTTCACAAAACCTTGGAAAGCAGTGATCGCTTGATCAAATTGCTTTTTCTCAAGAGCCAAAGAAACGGCTGCATTATAATCGCTGTTTTCATCACCAGTACTTGCTGCAGGTGCCGCTGCGGCAGCAGTATCGGAACTTCCAGCCGCAGAATTATCTGTCGCAGCACCAGTAGCCGCAGAAGCTGAACCCTGCGCCCCCTGACCACCGCTCAGACTCTCCATCTGCTGGTAGATCTGTTTTTGCCGCTCAACAATTTGATTGAGCTGGTACTGATTTTCTTGGATCTGACCGCGTAAACTATCTACATCGCGTTGCGAATCGGATAGCTGTTGCTGAAGTTGAGTTAATAGTTGGCTGTGAGCGTTGGAAATACGCTCAAGTTGAGTGACCCGATCTTCTACCGAGCCGGAGCCGACATTACTGATTGGCGCTTGGGCAGTAGCGGCCCATGGGACCGCTACGCCAACCAGTAACGACAGACCCACTAAGTGACGTCTGAAGTTACTGTTCATGCGATTCTCTTAGTAAACCAGAACTGCACGACGGTTTTTAGCGAACGCTGCTTCGTCATGGCCCAGTACTGCTGGTTTCTCTTTACCGTAAGAAACGATAGAGATCTGGTCAGCCGAAACGCCTTTACCTTGCAGATACATTTTCACAGCATTTGCACGACGCTCGCCCAACGCGATGTTGTATTCTGGCGTACCGCGTTCATCCGCGTGGCCTTCAACAACAACTTTGTAAGATGGGTTGCTACGCAGGAATGCAGCATGTGCATCCAGCATTTGAGCGAAGTCAGAACCGATATCGTATTTATCGAAACCGAAGTAAACGATATTGTTCTTTTGCAGTTCTTGCATCTGAAGACGAGCTTGCTCTTCTGAAGACAAGTTGCTGCCATTTTCTGTACCAGTGCCAGCGCCCATGCCAGATTGGTCATTATTTGCGCTTTTGTTAGAACTACACGCAGCGATTGCCAGAACTGGCAAAGCCAACATTAGCCCTTTTAGCACTTTGTTCAGTTGCATCTCTTTGATCCTTTTATAGTTTGCCATACATACGTATTTACACATGCATCACAGATACGGCGACCAGGCAGGAAATTTGACCTGTCCATCAGTTGCCGGAAGACGCGCTTTGAAACGCCCATCAGTCGAGACCAGCTGTAACACAGCTCCCAGCCCTTGTGTCGAGCTATAGATAACCATGGTGCCGTTAGGCGCGATACTAGGCGTTTCATCCAGGAACGTGTCCGTTAATACTTGAACGGCTCCCGTTTCTAGATCCTGTTTGGCGATGTGTTGTGCCCCACCATTAGAACTAACCAATGCCAGGAACTTACCATCAGGACTCACATCTGCGTTCTGGTTCTGAGAACCTTCCCACGTGATTCGCTGTGGTGCACCACCATTAATATTCACTTTATACACTTGTGGACGACCGCCCTGATCCGAGGTATAGGCCAGATTCTGGCTATCCGGGAACCAGCTTGGTTCAGTGTTATTGCTACGGCCATCAGTAACCTGGCTGATTTGACCAGATCCTAAGTCCATAACATACAAGTTCAAACTACCGCTTTTAGATAACGCGAAAGCCAATTTAGTCCCGTCCGGTGAGAAAGAAGGCGCACCGTTATGACGAGGGAATGAAGCCACTTGTCTGATTGCACCATTAGCCAGCGTCTGAATAACCAGTGCTGACTTACCACTCTCGAAAGTGACATAAGCAATTTTGCTACCATCTGAAGACCAGGCTGGTGACATCAAAGGTTGTGGCGAACGGTGAACGACAAACTGGTTGTAGCCGTCGTAATCAGAAACCCGCAATTCGTGTGGGAATTTGCCGCCGTTGGTTTGCACAACATAAGCAATACGGGTACGGAAAGCACCTTTGATCCCTGTCAGCTTTTCAAATACTTCATCACTGGCAGTATGCGCTGAATAACGTAACCATTGTTTAGTTACTTTATACTGATTTTGCGCTAAAACGCTACCGGCTGCACCAGAAGTATCGACTAACTGGTAAGAAACCACATAGCTACCATCAGCACTCGGTTGAACCTGACCAACAACAACAGCATCAATACCCAACGCAGTCCAGGCTGCTGGCGTTACTTCTGCCGCAGTTGAAGGCTGTTGTGGCATGCGAGCCGCATCAATTGGGTTAAATTTGCCACTGTTACGTAAATCTGCGCCAACAATAGCACCGATCTCTTCAGGTGGTGTACCCGGCCCCATCCATTTAAACGGAACAACACCAATTGGACGAGCAGAGTCTACCCCTTGGGTAATCTCAATTCGAACTTCTGCATGTAACACAGAAGCCCACAAAACTAAAAAGCCTAGCGCAACTCGAAATGCCTGCTTCATCTTATCTCCCTTATCCGAGCGGGATGCCCGCGATAATTAGCAGAATTTTAACAAACCAACGCAAACAAAACTACATAATCCACGGTTGATCAACAAAGTTATACCCCTGTTAATCAACCCTTATTGAGGTTTAAATACAAGCGGAGCATTCTTAAACACTTCATAAACATCCGAGCTTGGAGGCTTAGGAATCTTCGCTTGTTTTGCAGCAGCGATAGCAGCCTGGCACAGTGCCGGGTCACCCCCTTCTGCTTTAACATCAATTAATAGACCATCTGGTGCTAATTTAATTCGCAGATCACAGGTACGGCCTTTGTAAAGATCTGCATCATAAAATTTACTCTGGATCGCGGCAGTGATCTGGCCCAAATAGCCGCTGACATCACCCGCTGATGCTCCGCTCTTCTTGCCACCACCTTTACCCGCAGCAGCAGCGCCCGCGCCGGCCCCACTTTTCGGTGCATTTTTGGAGTTAGCTAAACCACCAAATAAATCATCAACATCGGTTGTTGCCGCCGCTTCTGCGGCCGCTTTTTTCTTGGCATCAGCAGCAGCGGTTTTTTTAGCCTCTGCGGCCGCTTTTTTCTCAGCATCAGCCGCAGCTTTCTTCTCAGCGGCGGCAGTTGCTGCTTTCTCGGCAGCATCAGCCGCTTTCTTCGCCTCAGCATCAGCTTGTTTCTTCGCTGCTGCTGCTACAGCCGCCTCTTTTTTAGCTTCGGCTTCTGCTTTTTTCTGCGCGTCAGCTTGTGCTTTCACGATTTTATCAGCTTCTGCTTTTGCTTGTGCGGCTGCGGCCTCTGCCTGTTTCTGCTCTTCTTTCGCTTTTGCAGCAGCGGCAGCAGCAACTTTCTGTTGCTCAGCGGCCTCTTTTTGCTGCTCAGCGGCTTGTTTTTTCTGTTCTTCAGCCGCCTGCTTGGCATCTTCTTGCGCTTGCAGACGCTCTTTTTCCAATTCTTTCAGCCGTTGTTGCTCAGCAGCCTGCTTTTGCTGCAATTCTTCTGCTTGCTGATCGGCTTTTTTCTGGCGCTGTTGTTCTGCGCGTTTAGCGTCAGTCTGCTGTTGCTGCTGACGGTTATACTGTTCTGTTACTGCGCCCGGATCGACCATGACAGCGTCAATAACTTCGCCGCCAGCACCGCCGCCGCCCATTTCAGTCTTCTGCGTCAGAGAGCCCCAAATCAACAGGGCAATCAATATGATGTGCAGAACCACCGACACGATAACGGCGCGATTCAGCTTATCATTTTGCTCGGTTGCCTTACCCACGCTCGATTTCCACACTCGATGTCCGCATCTATTGCTAAAAAACGGAACTGCTAAAAACAAGGTATCTACTGGCTGGAGTGACTCTCAATCCAACCAATATCAACGCAAATTTATATCGGTTGAGTCATTAAGCCCACCGACGTCACACCCGCCTGATGCAGCATATTCAGAGCCTTGATAATTTCATCATAAGGCACCTCTTTAGCACCACCTATCAGGAACACGGTTTTCGGATTCGATTTCAATCTGGCCTGAGCCTCTGCTACAACTTGTTCTGAAGGCAGTTGCTCCATCCGCTGGTGATCTACCACCAACGAGTATTGCCCCACCCCTGACACTTCCACAATCACTGGTGGATTATCATCACTTGAGACGGTTTTTGAGTCCGTCGCGTCGGGCAGATCCACCTCAACGCTTTGCGTAATGATCGGCGCGGTCGCCATAAAGATCAGCAATAGCACCAGCAACACGTCCAGTAAGGGAACAATGTTAATTTCAGACTTAAGCTCGCGACGTTTACGACCACGTACTCGCGCCATACAACCCCCTACTTATTTGCTCTCGGCGCTGGCAAAAGCCTGACGATGCAGAATAGCAATGAACTCTTCCATGAAGTTGTCATAGTTTTGTTCAAGTTTATTCACGCGCTGGTTCAGGCGGTTATAGGCCATAACAGCAGGGATCGCAGCGAACAGACCGATCGCGGTAGCAATCAGTGCTTCGGCAATACCTGGTGCGACCATTTGTAACGTCGCCTGCTTTACTGCACCCAGAGAAATAAAGGCATGCATAATCCCCCATACTGTACCAAACAGGCCAATATACGGGCTGATGGAACCAACAGTACCGAGGAATGGAATATGAGTTTCCAGAGCTTCTAATTCACGGTTCATTGAGATGCGCATCGCACGGGAGGCACCGTCAATCACCGCCTCTGGTGCATGGCTGTTTGCGCGATGTAAACGGGCAAACTCTTTAAATCCAGAATGGAAGATCTGCTCGGAGCCCCCGAGAGTCTCGCGACGAGCCTGGCTTTCCTGATACAAGCGAGACAGCTCAATACCGGACCAAAACTTATCTTCAAAGGCTTCTGCATCGCGGGTGGCAGCATTCAGAATACGCGTTCGTTGAATGATGATCGCCCATGAAGCAATAGAAAAGCCCATTAATACCAGCATGATAAGCTTAACGAATAGGCTTGCCTGCAGGAATAAATCCAGAATGTTCATGTCAGCCACTACTTAAACTCCGCGACAATAGACTTAGGAAGCGCTCTTGGCTTCATTTGGTGTGGATCGATACATGCGATCAATACTTCTGCACTACTCAGAAGATTGCCATGTGTGTCGAGAATTCGTTGAGCAAACGTGAGAGAAGCCCCACGCATTGCGGTAATTTCACTCTGTACTTCCAGCATATCATCAAGACGTGCCGGTGCCAGGTATTCTACCGTCATGCGGCGGACAGCGAAAGCGACATGCTCACTGAGCAATTGCTGCTGGTGAAAATTGCGTTGGCGCAACATTTCAGTGCGCGCCCTTTCATAAAAGGCAACGTAGCGTGCGTGGTATACCACGCCGCCAGCATCGGTGTCTTCAAAATAGACACGTACCGGCCATCGAAACAACGTATTACTCACTCTACTTCCCAGTAATGCAGTTAACGGACACACTATACTGAAGAGCGCTAAGCTTTGGAATCACTTGAGGGAATAGAACGAAAATAATTATGGGCCGAATGGCCCATAAGGATAGATTGTGTTCAGATTAGGCGAAACGTGTACAGATTAGACAAAAAAGTAGAATAATCCCGCGGCCAAGCAAGCAATTGCGGGAAGTGGTGAGAAAAAAGCACGCAACCATATCCGCTTAGGGCGAAAACCTACCCCATGAATCACACCGGTACAAACCGCCCACACGATAAACACCTCTTGCCAGACCTCAAGTGAACTGGTTGCCGCCGCAAAACGCGAAGGGTCCCAAAACACACAGAATGCCACAGCAAAGGCGAGCACCAGTGAAAGGGCCCGCAGCGGGCCCTTATCCAGTAAATCGTATAACTTATCGGACAACATCATCATTGCCATTATTAGCGGCTTTCGCTGCTGCATTGGCTTCACTCTGCTCCAGCGCCAGAGCAGTAATGATACCAAAGGAGCAGGCCAGAAGTGTCCCTAGAATCCAGGCAAAATACCACATGCTTTATGCTCCTTAGTACAGTGAGTGCTTATTGTTTTCGATAAAGTCTTTATCAATGCGCCCGAACATCTTGTAGTAACACCAACTGGTGTACAGCAGGATGATAGGAACAAAGATTATCGCAACAACGGTCATCACTTTCAGCGTCAACAGGCTAGAGGTGGCATCCCACATTGTCAGACTGACATTCGGCACTGTGCTTGACGGCATGACGAATGGGAACATAGTTACCCCGGCAGTCAGAATCACACAGGCAATAGTCAGTGATGAGAACAGGAAGGCCCAAGCCCCTTTTTCAAAGCGCGACAGCAAAATGGTGAACAGTGGCAGAATAACCCCAAGAGCAGGCAGCGCCCACAGGCTTGGGTACTTATTGAAGTTAATCAACCATGCACCCGCCTGATGTGCAACTTCTTTGCGCATCGGGTTAGATTCAGCCGCCGTATCCAGAGCTGAAGTTATAACGAAGCCATCAATACCTTTAACTAACCAGATACCGGCCAACAGGAAGGCCACACTCATCACCAACGCAGAGATCTGAGCCGCAGTACGGGAGCGCAGATGCAACTCACCACGGGTACGCATTTGCAGGTAAGTAGCACCTTGCGTTACCAGCATGGTCAAGCTGACAACACCCGCCAGTAACCCAAACGGGTTCAGCAACTGGAAGAAGTTACCGGTGTAGAACAGGCGCATGTAGCTATCCATGTGGAACGGTACCCCTTGCAGCAAGTTACCGAATGCCACACCGAAGACTACCGCTGGCACGAAGCTACCAGCAAAAATGCCCCAGTCCCACATATTGCGCCAACGGTTATCTTCCACCTTAGAACGGTAATCAAAACCGACCGGACGGAAGAATAACGCAGCCAATACCAGAATCATCGCAATATAGAAGCCGGAGAATGCGGCTGCATACACCATTGGCCAGGCAGCAAACAGCGCCCCACCCGCAGTGATCAACCAAACCTGATTACCATCCCAGTGAGGGGCAATCGAGTTAATCATAATACGACGTTCTGTATCATTCTTACCGATGATACGCAGCAGGATACCGACACCCATATCGAAACCATCGGTTACTGCGAACCCAATCAGCAGCACACCGATCAGCAGCCACCAGATAAATCGTAATACTTCATAATCAAACATAAGTGGACTCCTGTTTACCGTGCTTCCTGCACTGGGGCAGTCGGCTGTTCAAAATGATAGCGGCCGGTTTTCAGGCTACTTGGCCCAAGGCGCGCGAATTTGAACATCAGGTACATTTCTGCCACCAGGAACAGCGTGTACAGACCACAGATCAACCCCATGGAGAATAGAATATCCCCAGCGGTGACTGACGAGTTTGCAATTGCTGTCGGCAGCACTTCACCGATAGCCCATGGCTGACGACCATATTCCGCCACAAACCAACCTGCTTCTACTGCAATCCACGGCAACGGAATACCAAACAATGCTGCGCGCAGTAACCATTTTTTCTCACCAATCCGGCCACGAACTACGTTATAGAAGGACAGACCGATAATCAGCAACATCAGGAAACCACAGGCAACCATGATGCGGAAAGCGAAATACAGTGGCAGAACACGTGGGATTGAGTCTTTAGCCGCCAACTGAATTTGTTCTTCAGTCGCATCGGTAACGTTTTGGGTATAACGCTTCAGTAACAGACCGTAGCCCAGATCTTGTTTCGCCTTACTAAAGGCTTCACGCACCGCAGGGTCAGTGTTACCCGAACGTAATTTTTCTAGCAGACTGTAAGCATGGATACCATTACGGATACGGACTTCATGTTGAGACATCAAATCACGCAAGCCGATAACCGGTGTATCCAATGAACGGGTCGCTATTATCCCCAAGGCAAATGGAATCTGAACCGCAAATCGGTTCTCCATGGTTTCTTGATTCGGGATAGCAAACAGCGTAAAGGCTGCCGGAGGCGGTTGGGTTTCCCATTCAGCTTCAATTGCAGCCAATTTGGTTTTCTGCACATCGCCCATTTCGTAACCAGATTCATCACCCAGCACGATAACCGACAATACGGCAGCCAAACCAAAGCTCGCCGCAATGGCAAAGGAACGCTTGGCAAACGGAATATCACGGCCTTTCAACAGATAGTAAGAGCTGATACCCAGCACAAACATCGCGCCAGTCACATACCCTGCCGCTACAGTGTGAACGAATTTCACCTGTGCAACCGGGTTGAGAACCAGTTCAGAGAAGCTCAGCATTTCCATACGCATAGTTTCAAAGTTGAAATCAGATGCAATCGGGTTTTGCATCCAACCGTTGGCAACCAAGATCCACAACGCAGAGAAGTTAGAGCCTAATGCAACCAGCCAGGTTACAGCCAAATGCTGATGTTTACTCAGGCGATCCCATCCGAAGAAGAACAGACCGACGAAAGTAGACTCCAGGAAGAACGCCATCAAACCTTCGATTGCCAGAGGGGCACCGAAGATATCACCGACGTAATGTGAGAAATATGACCAGTTAGTCCCGAACTGGAACTCCATAGTCAAACCAGTAGCAACCCCCAGAGCAAAGTTAATAGCAAATAACTTGCCCCAGAATTTGGTCATATCTTTATAGATTTGTTTACCAGACAGCACATAAACCGATTCCATAATTGCCAACATAAACGCCATACCCAGCGTTAGTGGGACAAATAAGAAATGGTACATTGCCGTTAAGGCAAACTGTAACCGTGACAGTTCGACAATATCAAACATCTTGACTCCTTGCTCCTCGCAGGAAGACTCCGACTTGCGGCAACCGAGCCTCCGCTAACTAAATTGGAAGCCCTGAAATTACCCCGCAGTGAATGCCCAAAAAAACACAACAAAAATAACAATATCAACTACCCAGTATTACACCGCGGTAATAGTACGCTTCTAATCCCACACAATAAATAGGATTTTACGTGACCCAGCGTTGAGTTCTGGATACAGGTCAACAAACAGGCCATTTGCCCATCCCGCCGTAGTTTGATCTAGAACAATTTAAGCTCATATGAACATTATTGCTATATTCAAAACTTGATTTAGGACAATTAATTCTTTTTCATGTTAATTAAAAGTTTGATTGTTTTTATATAACCCCGAACTGTTAATGAAATGTAATTTTATGGTTTATCTAATGCTTTATTACTGCGTTATTATGCGATCCAGATTAACGTTTAAATTTATTACACTCAGGGTGAGTTAAATCACAATTCCGAG
>NZ_JAZGQA010000162.1:0-9911 GCF_048593855.1 Yersinia sp. 2542 StPb PI | reverse complement strand
GCACGCTTTGACTTGCCTGATTATCGGGAGTTTAACTTGTGTTTTATTTGTTATATAAACGTTATGCTAGAGAGTGAATTATGGATACGGTATTTAGTCAAATTAATCGTTCAGAGCATCAGCAAATTGCAGAAATAACACGTTTCTTGCGTGCTAACGATCTGAATATAGATACCACTGTTGACGTATTTATTACCGTAAGCCGTAATGAACAACTCGTGGCCTGTGGCGGGATTGCCGGCAATATTATCAAATGCGTGGCAATCAGTGAGCAGGTTAGGGGGGAAGGATTGGCGCTGACCCTGGCGACCGAACTGGTCAATTTGGCCTATGAATGTCACCATAGCCATCTGTTTATTTATACCAAGACCAAGAATGAAGACTTATTTAAAGCCTGTGGCTTTTATCCGATAGCCAGTGTCCCCGGTATTGTGGTGTTGATGGAAAATAGCGCCTGCCGCTTGCAGCGTTATGCCAAACAATTAAGCCAGTTACGCCAACCGGGACAAAAAATTGGCAGCATCGTAATGAATGCCAATCCGTTTACCCGTGGGCATCAATATTTAGTCCGCCAGGCCGCGGCACAGTGTGATTGGTTGCACCTGTTTTTGGTGAAAGAAGATAACTCGCGTTTCCCTTATGAAGACCGCCTGCAATTAGTGCTCAGTGGCACCGAGGATATTACCAATCTTACCGTGCATCCTGGCTCGGAATATATGATCTCTCGTGCCACTTTCCCATGTTATTTCATTAAAGATCAAGGTGTGGCCGATGACTGCTATACCGAAATCGATCTGAAGATATTCCGTCAATATTTGGCCCCGGCATTGGGTGTCACTCACCGCTTTGTTGGTACCGAACCGTTTTGTACCGTGACCGCCAAATATAACCATGACATGAGCTACTGGCTGGAAACCCCGTTATTAGTCTATCCCCCCATCTCACTGGTAGAAATTGAGCGCCTTAAATATCACAACACCGCTATTTCTGCCTCTTGGGTACGCAAATTACTGGCTCAGGGGGATGGCGAAACCATTCGTAAATTGGTCCCCCCTGCCACCTGCCACTATCTACAACGCCTACTGGCGCAGCGGGCAAAAAAGGTAGCTTCAGCAAAGGATCCAGCCCTGTTTTAGCCGAATAAAACAGGGCGCAAAGATAGGTGCAGATACGTAGATCAGCAACCTCGAATTTGAAGACAAGTTAATCAGGTGAAAAATGAAAATTATCAGAGAGGCCGTCGCCGGAACACTGGAGTCGAGCGACGTGATGGTGCGCATTGCGCCATTAAATCCACCCGAAATAGATCTGCAAATACATAGCAGTGTGGATAAGCAGTTTGGTGAAGCTATTCGTTACAGCGTTTTGGCGCTGTTGGAACAGTATCGGGTAAACGGAGTGCAACTGATTATTGACGATAAAGGCGCACTGGATTGCGTATTGCAGGCACGGTTGGAAACCGCGCTACTCAGGGCAAGTGACGAAAAAATTCTGCCATGGAGAGCATCGTGATGAAACCTGAAATGAAAAACAGAATGCGTCGCAGCATGTTATTTGTTCCCGGCGCTAATGCTGCAATGGTAAGTAATGCCTTTATTTATCAGGCTGATGCATTGATGTTCGATCTGGAAGACTCGGTTATTCTGCGCGAAAAAGATGCCGCCCGACGTTTGGTCTATCACGCCTTGCAACACCCGCTTTATCAAGATGTGGAAACCATTGTGCGAGTCAATGCGTTGGACTCAGCCTACGGACTGGCCGATTTGGAAGCGGTGGTTCGAGGGGGGGCCGATATTGTACGTCTGCCCAAAACTGACTGTGCGCAAGATGTGACCGATATGGCGCGCGAGATCAGCCGTATCGAGTCGGAATGCGGCCGCGACGTTGGCAGTACAGGTCTGCTGGCCGCGATTGAGTCAGCACAAGGGATTACTCAGGCACTGGCTATTGCACAGGCATCTCCGCGCCTGATGGGGATTGCATTAGGTGCAGAGGACTATGTGCGTAACTTGCGTACCGAGCGCTCACCAGAAGGTATTGAGCTGCTGTTTGCGCGCTGTTCAATTTTGCAGGCGGCCCGCGCTGTTGGAATTCAGGCTTTCGATACCGTCTATTCCGATGCCAACAACGAGGCCGGTTTTTTGCAGGAAGCCGCATTGATCAAACAACTGGGCTTTGATGGCAAATCGCTGATTAACCCACGGCAAATCGAACTGCTACATAACCTCTACGCCCCGACCGAGAAGGAAGTCCAGCACGCACAACGAGTGGTCGATGCGGCGGCGGCGGCGGAAGCCGAAGGACGTGGGGTGGTCTCCCTGAACGGCAAGATGGTAGATAGCCCGGTGATTGAACGGGCACGGTTGGTTTTGCAACGTGCGGTCAGTGGCCTGCGTGAGGAATAAAAGATGAATAGGCAACAACGAGTAGAAAGTTTAAGTCGCACTCAGGATAACGGCCCGGCGTACCACCTGTATCAAAACACCTCGAAAGCGAATTTACAGGCGCAGAAACCCCGTGATATCAAAATATGCGACTCACTGGAGACAGTTATCCGCCGTTGCGGGTTGCAAGATGGCATGACTATCTCCTTTCACCATGCTTTTCGTGCTGGTGATTTAACCCTGAATCTGGTGATGGATACCATTGCCGCCATGGGATTCAAAAATCTGCGTCTGGCCTCCAGTTCGCTGAGCGACTGCCATTCACCGCTGGTGGATCATATCCGCAATGGGGTGGTCAGTGAGATCTATACCTCTGGTCTGCGCGGGCCGTTGGCAGAGGAAATCTCTCGCGGGTTACTGGCTAAACCCGTACAGATTCACTCCCACGGTGGCCGGGTTAATCTGATTGAATCCGGCGAACTGACTATCGATATTGCCTTTATCGGCGTACCGGCCTGTGATGAATTTGGTAACGCCAATGGCTTTAGCGGCAATGCCTGTTGTGGCTCGTTGGGCTATGCCAAAGTCGATGCAGACTATGCACACTGTGTGGTGTTGCTGACAGAAGCGGTGGTGACCTATCCCCATCATCCGGCCAGTATTACCCAAGATCAAGTTGACCTGATTGTACAGGTTGAAAAGGTCGGTGATGCCGACAAGATCGGTGCTGATACCACCCGAATGACCTCCAATCCTCGTGAGTTACTGATTGCCCGCCGAGCTGCCGAGGTGATTGCCGGTTCCGGCTATTTTGTCGATGGATTTTCTTTGCAAACCGGGACTGGCGGGGCATCACTGGCAGTGACGCGCTTCCTTGAGGATAAAATGCTGCGGCGCAACATTACTGCCGCTTTTGCCCTCGGTGGCATTACTTCAACGATGGTAGAACTGCACGAAAAAGGGCTGATTACCAAGTTGTTGGATGTGCAAAGCTTTGACCGGCAGGCTGCCTCCTCACTGGCCCGTAACCCACGTCACATCGAAATCAGTGCCAATCAATACGCCAATTTTAGTTCGAAAGGTGCGTCAGTCGATCGACTGGATGTGGTGGTGCTCAGTGCTCTGGAGATTGATACCCGTTTTAACGTCAATGTACTGACCGGCTCGGATGGCGTGTTACGCGGAGCCTCTGGCGGCCATTGCGATACTGCGGTCGCCGCCCGACTCTCTATTATCGTCGCTCCCTTGGTTCGTGGCCGGATCCCGACGCTGGTCAATGACGTCACCACCTGTGTGACGCCCGGCTCCAGTGTCGATATTTTAGTGACCGATCATGGTATTGCGGTTAATCCAGCCCGGCCCGAATTGGCGGAACGCTTACAGCAAGCCGGTTTAGCCGTAGTCACCATCGAATGGCTGCATCAGCGCGCGTTACTACTGACTGGCGTGCCACAACCTATTGCATTTACTGATCGCGTGGTAGCGGTGGTGCGCTATCGCGACGGCTCAGTGATTGACGTTGTGCATCAAATACAGGAGTAGGCGATGAACACACTCTCTCCTGCGTTAGCGGCCAATCGGCCCATCAGCTTACCGGAGTTGCTTACCAGCCGTGAGTCCCGTCAGAGCAGACAACAGGCGTGGCTGGCTCGCCATCAGGTGACGTTGATTTCACTGACATTGGTGGCACCCGGTGCGGTGAAAGATAACCCATTGACGCGCAAATTATTTGCATTGGCATGGCAGGCGATCACCTCGCTAAGTCAACGGCAGTGTTGGCCAGTGTTGCAGCAAGAGATTTTTCCACTGCCGACCGGCTGTGAAGGTTTGATGGCGGTGGATTTACCTGCGGAACAGGTGAAGGACGCCGCGTTGTTACTTGAGCTAAAACACCCGCAGGGCCGGTTATGGGATATCGATGTGCTTGATGCATCGGGGCAAATCTTATCGCGCCGTGATGTGGGGTTAGCGCCGCGCCGCTGTCTGCTTTGTCACCGTCCAGCCAATGTCTGTGCCCGCGCGCAAACCCACAGTATTGACCAACTATTGGTTCAGATGGAGTTGATGCTCAATGCCACAACTGCAACGCACTGACAACAGGGCGGCTCAATCACCTGCCGCCTCCTCTGACTTTGCCAAAAAATATGGCGCACTGGCGTATCGCGCCATGCTGGCAGAGGTGAATCTGACACCGAAACCGGGCCTGGTGGATCGCTTCAATTGTGGTGCACATAAGGATATGGCGCTGATCGATTTTTATCACAGTGCTGATGCTATTGCGCCGTGGCTCCCGCGCTTTATAGAACAGGGTATCAACCATGCTCAGCTTGGTGGGCAGGCAGCACTGAACAGCCTGCGACCGCTGGGACTGGCGTGTGAAAACAGTATGTTCCACGCCACCGGGGGGGTGAATACCCATAAAGGTAGCGTTTTTTCGCTGGGATTAATTTGCTGTGCGTTGGGGCGGCTGAAAGCGCGAGGTGAATGGATTAGCGCTAATGCTATTTGCCAGGAGGCGGCGCGCCTGTGTTCTGGGCTGACAGAGCGTGAGTTGCGTCAATCCAATCCACAACAAACGGCGGGCCAACGGCTGTTCTATCACTATGGCCTGACCGGCGCACGCGGCGAGGCCGAATCTGGCTTCGCTACAGTGTTGAATTATGCCTTGCCCGCTTACCAACGCTTATTAGTTAACGGGGCGGAATCCGACCATGCCTTATTGCACACCTTGCTGATTTTGGTGTCCGTCAACCGCGATACCAATGTGGTGTCCCGTGGCGGTATGGCCGGGTTGCAATGGCTGCAACAGCAGGCGACAGAGATTCTGGCCTCACTCGCATCGGCAGGGATGGGTTCTCCTCTCAGCCTGAGGCGGGTGCGAATGTTTGATACCCAATGTATCGCCCGCAACCTTAGTCCCGGCGGCAGTGCTGACCTGCTGATCCTAACCTGGTTTCTGGCGCAGTTCCCTCATCATCTCCCTCACAAAAATAATAGCGTTGTTATTGAACCAGTAACAGCTATAGGAGTATCTCTATGTTGAAGTCGCAAGAGAAATTATGGAAAGCGCTCGCGCCTTTTGTGGTGCTGGCTGTTCTGCTGTTGATTCCCACCCCGGAAGGAATGCCACCTCAAGCCTGGCGCTATTTTGCGATTTTTGTCGCCATGATTGTTGGGATGATTTTAGAACCGATCCCCGCCACCGCGATAAGCTTTATCGCCGTGACGATATGTGTACTGAGTTCAGATTGGGTGCTATTTAGTGCGGCTGAAGTGGCTGATGCCAGCTTTAACGGCGGTAAAGAGTCTTTAAAATGGGGACTGGCCGGGTTCTCCAGTACCACCGTCTGGCTGGTGTTTGGGGCATTTATCTTTGCGCTGGGTTATGAAGCCACCGGACTTGGCCGCCGTATCGCCCTGTTCATGGTGAAATTCATGGGCAAACGAACCCTGACGTTGGGTTATGCCATTGTTATTATAGATATTCTGTTGGCACCCTTTACACCATCCAATACTGCCCGTACCGGGGGGACAGTGTTCCCGGTAGTAAAAAATCTGCCACCCCTGTTTGACTCATTCCCCAATGATCCGTCGTCACGGCGTATCGGTGGGTACCTAATGTGGATGATGGTGATCGGGACCAGTATCAGCTCCTCCATGTTTGTCACTGGCGCGGCACCTAACGTGCTGGGTATTGAGTTTGTCAATAAAATTGCCGGTGTTCATATTGGCTGGATGCAGTGGTTCCTGGCGTTCCTGCCCGTTGGGTTAATTTTACTGATCGTGGCACCCTGGCTCTCTTATGTGTTGTATAAACCCGGCGTGACCAAAAGCGATGAGGTAGCGGCTTGGGCGCAAACAGCACTGACTGAGATGGGGGCGTTAACGCGCAAGGAAGCAATTCTGATTGGTTTGGTGCTGCTGAGCCTGTGCTTATGGGTGTTTGGCGGTAAATTCATCGATGCGACGGCGGTAGGGTTGCTGGCAGTATCCCTGATGTTGGCACTGCATGTGGTGTCGTGGAAAGACATTACTAAATACTCAAGTGCCTGGAACACGCTGGTCAATCTGGCCACACTGGTGGTGATGGCCAATGGCTTAACGCGGTCGGGCTTCATTGATTGGTTCGCCAATACCATGAGTACCCATTTGGATGGTTTCTCGCCGAATATGACGGTGGTGGCGCTAGTATTGGTGTTCTATTTCTCTCATTATCTGTTTGCCAGCTTGTCTGCCCACACGGCAACCATGCTGCCGGTTATTTTGGCAGTCGGTAAAGGTTTAAGTGGTGTGCCGATGGAGCATTTATCCATGCTGCTGGTGTTATCCATTGGGATCATGGGTGTCCTGACGCCGTATGCGACTGGCCCTGGTGTGATTATCTATGGCTGTGGTTATGTGAAATCGAAAGATTACTGGCGGCTGGGTGGCATCATGGGGGTGTTCTACATCTCAATGTTGCTACTGGTGGGCTGGCCAATCATGAGCCTGTGGTATTGATGACAAAGTAACCGTGAGAAGGGCCGGTCAGCGGCCCGACTCATGATTATCGTTTTATCAGCCGGTGTACACGCCAAATACCCTTGGTAGCCACAGGGATATTTCAGGAATATAAGTGACCAACATCAGCACCAGGAACAGTGCGCCGTAGAACGGCAACATCGCTTTTACCACTTGTTCAATCTTCTGTTTACTCACCGCACTGGCGACAAACAGCACCGACCCCACCGGGGGGGTGATCAGACCAATCCCCAAATTGATCAACATAATCATACCGAAATGGACCGGATCAATACCTAATGAATTGGTCACTGGCATCAGTACCGGTGTTAGGATCAGAATCAGCGGTGCCATATCCATTAAGGTGCCAATCAGCAGCAGCATGATATTGATACACATCAGAATCACGTATTTGTTATCAGAAACCGAGGTAAAGAATTCAGTGATACGTTCAGGCAACTGCATGTAGGTCATGATAGCGCCGAAACTGGCGGCAAAACCGATTAAAATCATCACGATAGTGACAGTTTTTACTGTGCGATACATCAGTTTAGGCAATTCGGACCATTTATAGTCGCGATAGATAAACATAGTGACGAAGAATGACCACAAACAGGCAATCGCGGCAGATTCTGTGGCGGTAAATACCCCGGAAAGAATTCCTCCCATGATGATGACCACCGTCATCAACCCCCATAATGTATCGACAAAGATTTTAAGCGCCTGACGGAACGGCACTCGTTCACCTTTAGGGTAACCTCGCTTATAGGCAAAGCCGACACACATTAGCATCAGGGTAAAACTGAGCAGCAAGCCCGGTAAAATCCCGGCAATAAACAGCGCCGCGATGGATACGGTGCCGCCGGTTGCCAGTGAGTAAATCACCGAATTATGGCTGGGTGGGGTCAATATCGCCTGCACTGAACCACTGGCGGTGACTGCGGCGGCAAAATCACGCGGATAGCCTTTTTTATCCATTTCCGGGATCATTACCGAGCCAATGGAGGCGGTATCTGCCACTGATGATCCTGAAATGGCACCGAAAAATGTTGAAGCGACAATGTTAACTAGCGACAAACCACCACGGATGAAACCAACGAAAATATAGGCGAAACTCACCAGCCGCCGTGCGATGCCACCTTCGGCCATAATGGCCCCCGCCAGAATAAAGAACGGGATGGCCAGTAATGAGAATTTATTGACGCCACTGGTGATTTGAATCATCACCGCTTCCAACGGTAAATCAATCCAAAATGCCCCGGTGATGGCACTTAAACCGACGGCATAAGCCACCGGGACACCAATCGCCAGCAAGATTGCCAGCGTAAAAACTAAAATAAATGCGTCCATAAGGCAAAGTTCCCCAAATTATGAATTGCCGATCATCACTACCGGGCGGTGGGTCTGCGGGCCAAAAAATAGCCGCTCGATGATAAACATCAGCGTTATCGCGGAGCCGATTGGCAGAGGAATATAGCTTTGTCCGGCTGTCAGTAATGGGAACTCAGCCACTGGTTGTGACCAAAGCTCGCTACACAGAATGTAGCTATAGACCAAAATAAACAGGCTTATCAGCACCATCAGCAAATCAACCAATAACAGGCATACTTTTTTACCGGTCTCAGAGAGCCGATCAGTGACCATACTGACGGCAATATGTGAACCAGATCGATAACTGGCGGCAGCACCAATAAAAGTAAATGTCACCATACATAATATGGCGACGGGTTCTGGCCAGGATAAGCCATCGTTTTGGACATAACGGGCAAATATCCCCATAGGGATAACTACAACCATAATGATTAAGGCAATACCAGCGACCCAGATCGACAGGCGATATAACGCATCCATCGTTGATAGATAATAGCGAGCCATAGCGGAGACCTCAGTGTACCCAGGGTCATTGGCTGCAACACCCATGACCTTGGGTAAATATCAGTAGTATTAAAAAATTTAATACTGTCGGAAAGATGTTATTGCACGGCTGCAATCTGCTTGATCAGTTCTTGATGATCCTTACCGAATTCATCACGAACAGGTTGAGTGGCTTTATAATAATAGTCATGATCCATTTCATGATATTGCACGCCACCGGCTTTCATTTTGTCATGGGATTGCTGCACATAGGCTTGCCATAATACGCGCTGCTCAGCCTGTGCTTCTTTGGCCAATTTCAGAATGGTTTGTTGATCTTCAGCAGATAATTTATCCCATTTGGTTTTGGAATAAAGGAACAGCTCAGGAATAATAAAATGGCCGCTCAGGGTATAGTTTTTGACAACCGGCAGATAATTATGGGCGATAAAGGTCGGTTCGTTATTTTCGGTACCATCAATCACCCCGGTTTGCATCCCGCTGAATACCTCGCTTACGCCCATACTGAGTGAGTTGGCACCCATGGCTTTAAGGGTAGCCAGTGCAATCGGGCTGCCCTGAACGCGGATTTTCATACCTTTGAGATCTTCTGGTTTAACCACCGGTTCTTTGGTAATCAGATTACGGGTACCCGCATCCATCCAGCCGAGAAATACCAATTTTGAGTTCTTATTGTTAGTGATTTTATCACCGATTTCTTGGCCGATTTGACCATCAATAACTTTATGTAAATGGTCTTCGTCGCGGAACATATAGGGCAGGGTAAAGACACTGATCTCCGGCAGAATAGAGGCAACAGGGGTCATAGAAACACGAATAATATCAATTGCTCCCATTTGAGCCTGTTCTATCATTTGCTTTTCATCACCTAAGACGCCACCCGGGAATGTTTTAATTTCCAGGCGACCATCCGTTGCGGTCTTTAGTTTGTCGCCCATATTTTTAACAGCAACAACATTAGGATAATCTTTGGGATGAACATCGGCAGCTTTAATTTGTTGAGCAGAGGCCATTTGACTAAATAATATGGCAGAAATAGCCAGGCACAGTGTGGGCAAAGGCTTTGGGAATTTCATTCAGTGTTCTCCAGAAGTCGCTATACAAAAGATAAAATGGATTATTTTTAATAATGGGATAGGTATATACCCAATA
>NZ_JAZGQA010000161.1:0-9935 GCF_048593855.1 Yersinia sp. 2542 StPb PI | reverse complement strand
AAAAAACGAGAAAAATCATGGTTAAGTAGAATTATTTTTGATGAAAATCAAATAATAGTTGTATTTAATCGTGGGTTATTTGCTCTCATTTGTAGCCACCTAATATTCACGGGATGTAATTAAAACAAAGTAGTAAAATAACATTCATTACCATTCCTGGATAGATTACATCCATAATATATAAAGCCCACTTTACACATTGTAAAGTTATCCATACTGGATGACCAATCATATAATACGTTTAATTATTGGCATTAATGCTATTAATATATAATAATACAGCCGCACTCAGGAATAGAACATTGTCCTGAGTCGCCATAGTTGAGTGATATACATCACCCTTAGTTTAACTTTGTAAATATTCAATGATATTTGACAAATAAATAAGGAAATAAGCATGTCCTTCAAATCACTTCGTAATATTGCATTGACTGGTTTACTGCTTTCCGCTGCCGCAACAACCTTTGCAGCAACATCTACAACCACTAAAGCAACGGGCACGACCCCGAGTGATATGACCTGCAAAGAATTCCTCGATCTGAATCCTAAGTCATTTACTCCGGTTGTGTATTGGGTATTGAATGATGATACTCAATATAAGAAAGGCGATTATGTTGATCTGCAAGAAACTGATACTGTCGTGACACCGAAGGTAGTTGAAGTATGTAAGAAAGCACCTGAAAGTAAACTTTCTGAAATTAGACAGGATATTGTAGGTTTCGCTAAGAAACATATGTAACTTGTAGGTGCGCAACGTTAAACACAGAGTCACGAAGTAGATAAGGCGCTAATTAACTTTAAATGTTTAATTAGCGCCTTATTTTTGTGACAAATGTAAAGTTAACGACTAACACTCAACTTATCATAACCTCGCACATAATAATTAACAGCCGAAATTATCCAGCATAATATAAACATGCCTATTATCCAGTAACCAATCTCGCCTAAATTCTCACTAATATTATTAATCGGGGTCCAGACTCCTCCGGTTAAATTCATTTTATCTGCAATCAATCCTAACGCTTCAATCCCACCGATAAAGAAAGCGATAATAACCGAGGCTGCCGTAATGGTAATATTATAATACAATTTTCGCACCGGTTTAGAGAAAGCCCAACCATAGGCACCAATCATGACAAAATTATCGAGTGAGTCGATCAATGCCATACCCGCTGCAAATAAAATTGGGAATACCATAATGGACCACAAGTTCATGCCATGAGTAGCACTGGCGGCAGAAATCCCTAACACCCCCACCTCGGTCGCCGTATCAAAACCCAAGCCAAATAAAAACCCCACCGGATACATGTGCCAACTTTTATTGACCATATTAAATACGCGTCTGAAAACTCTGGCCAGCAGCCCCCCATTGTTGACGACTAAAAGATCCAGTTCTTCTTCTTGATAAACATGGCCCGCTTTGACTTGTTTAAATTTTTTATACACTGAAAGCAAGATAGTTAAATTGAGAAAAGCGAATAGTAATAAAAATACCGATGACACCAGCGTACCAATCAACCCACCGGTTTCATGAAACCACGCCATATCATCTTTAAATGCCATCGCCGTCGCGGCAATAGCCAGCGAGGCTAATATCACAATAGTAGAGTGGCCGAGCGAGAAAAAAGTCCCGACAGCAATCGGCGTTTTACCTTGTTGCATAAGTTTGCGAGTAACATTATCGATAGCCGCAATATGATCCGCGTCAACAGCATGGCGCAGGCCAAAACTGTATGCCAGAAAAGCCATCCCCATCAGTACTGCATTATCATTAAATTCGGTAAAAGCCCAAACCCAAGCTAACCCATTAACTACCAGCAAACCGATAAGCAGATAGATGGCGTGGCGTTTGGTTTGCTGATTACCAAACGCCACTCTTTTTTCTGTCACTGTCGTCATGTTCGCACTCCAGATTATTTTCAGCCGTATAGCGATCAAATGTTCAGAGCAAAACGTCCAGAGCGGAATAGTTATTGTCGATGTGCTGGCATCACATCTTTATTCGGAACCAAGAACAGCCATGAAGCTAAAACAAACGGCATGGTCAGTGTTGGAATACCAATCGGTAACAATAAGGTATTCAGCGCCCCCTGAACCAATACGGTAAATATAACCCCCACAATGGTGTAAGCCAGAACACGCCAACTGGGTTTATTAAAGGTCGAGCCCAGTGCTATCGCGGTCAATACCGCACTGAAAGCATAAAGCCCGGCGTTAATATCATGGGGATTAGCATCCAGAAAAGCGGCGGTGAGGATGGCTAATATCGCACCACAAACGGCAAAAATAGCCGCCCACAAAGATTCCACCGCCAATCCGATAACAAATAGAATCCCCCCGACCAGACTACTGAATAAGAATACCTGAGAAATACCGTTAAACATGCTGACAAAAGTATTGCCGCCACCAAAGATGCTCCCAGATTCCAATATAAATTGATGTGGCAAAGCCGGTGTGGGTAATGCGCTACTGTGCAAACCGCTAAAGGCGTAACTTGCCAGCAGAATCATCCAAGTGGTGAACACGAAGGGAGCAGTTAATGCCGCGACTTTCCAGGTTTTTAAAATATCGGCAATACACACGGTGGCGATTACCGACACGATACTGCCCAGCACAATGCAAGCCCATACCACCGGAGTTGCCATTAAAAATGTCGGGAGAGCCGCGCCAACCAAGCACCCATTATAGCCATATAACCCTGCCCGCCATGATTTACGGTCACGCATGGTTAAACCGGTAAGGGTGGCAACCACCGTACCTAACACACAGCCATAGGCAACAGCCGGGTTACCTTCACCATAAGCACCGACAAATATGGCGATAAAAAAGAATAGCCCGGAGAGTGGATTATTCTGGAACATTACCTGAGCACAGCCACGCAGAGTTGTATCAATAAATTCAATAAAAACATTCGAAGCGGCCAGTTGTGTCCAGCCAGATTGGTTATCTGTTTTTGCATTCATTATCTTTACCCTTCTTACTTGAAGCTGCAGCGGTGTTAGCTGCTCTCACGCACCCGAATCACTTACTGATGTAAGCTCATCGGGATTCATTCGTTTGCTGCCTTGCTGCAACTCCAATTAATTTGGGTAATACCCTTCTAGCTTGAAGCTGCAGCGGTGTTAGCTGCTCTCACGCACCCGAATCACTTACTGATGTAAGCTCATCGGGATTATGAGCCTCTGATGAGGCTCCCCCTTCGGGCCAGCGCATGCGCTGTTCAAAATGGTTTATAACCCATTTGTCATTCGTTTGCTGCCTTGCTGCAACTCCAATTAATTTGGGTAATACCCTTCTAGCTTGAAGCTGCAGCGGTGTTAGCTGCTCTCGTTACTCGCCCATCCTTGGGCCTCGCCTCCATAATGTTGATTACCCAGCCTGAGTATTAGCGCCACAAGAACTGCGCCGGCAGCGTGATACCAAGAATCTCCTCACGAGCTATCTTCCAGAACTGGCGAATCTCCGCCTTCACTCCGCCGCTGTCGATACCCAGTGCTTTAAACACTAAACCACAGTCATTAGGTAAGCGTGTTGCCCCACTGGCGATACCGGCTTTAATGTCAAAATGGGCCGCCACCCGAGCTAGAATGCGGTCATGATGCTCTTTCGGGGTTAATAAAATCACGTTGCCGAAAGCATCAAATGTTTGCATCACACCAACAGCATCAAGACTCTCTGACTTCGGCTCCAGAACATATTTCTCAACAAACAGCTCTTTTCCTGCCAAATCATGGGCCGCCACTTTCGACGAATACACATCAAAGCCGAACCGTTCTTCGGCATGATGGTATTTACGCCCAGACATCAGTATTTCTGAATAAATTGCGGTTGCCGTCGGATGAATATTAATAGTGGTATCAGTAATAAAACGTGAATTCCGGTGTGGGATCAGCGGGTCCGGCATAAACTCCAGATAGCCCCCCTCTTCCACGGTGAAATTCTGTATCTGCGAGGCATAGTTCGCATTCATCATATGAACTTTGGTGGCCGATTGTGTGGTAACATGCGCGCAAGCTCCAGCCTCCACATGTATATCGGTTGCCAGCCGGTCCCCTTGTAAAATGCACCCCGAGGTCGAAATCATGGTGACGCAAGGTAATTCAGGCATTTCTTCATCCCAGTACAGTGCTTTTTGTACCATCGACGGCACCCGTCTTTCCATTTCGGCCAAAATACTGCGATGCTCACGTTTGGCAAATCTCAGTTTGAGATAACCACTTTTCCCTACGGCCCCGCTACGCATCTGCACCGGTTCATCCTGATATTTCGCTAATTCCGGCGCGTTAACACCTAATGCGTGAGCGCGAACCCGTGAAGGTGTCTCCACGATATTCTGGCTCTGCGATGTCATGCATTTGCTCCTTCAGGCTGTACGTGAGTAAACAGAAAATCACGCATAATCATATCCACCAGCTCTTCAATCCCCTGACCGGTTTTACAGTTAGTCAAAATATAAGGGCGCGTACCACGCACCACTTTGGTATCACTTTCCATCACATCCAAACTAGCGCCGACATAGGGGGCAAGATCAATCTTATTGATGACCAGAATGTCTGCCTGAACCAGTCCAGGACCATTTTTGCGCGGAATTTTTTCCCCTTCAGCCACATCGATAACATAGATATAGAAGTCAGCCAGTGCCGGGCTGAAAGTCAGTGTCAGGTTATCACCACCACTTTCAATCATAATCAGGTCACTGTCTGGGAAACGCTCTTCCATCTCTTCTACTGCGGCAATATTCATGCTTGGGTCTTCACGCACCGCGGTATGTGGGCAGGCACCAGTTTCGACCCCAAGGATTTTCTCTTCATCCAAAATGCCTTTCAGGGTACGTTTCACCTGCTTGGCATCTTCTGTTGTCACAATGTCATTGGTAATAATCAGTGGCTTAATCCCCCGTTTAATCAGAATCGGGGTGATCACTTCGATGATGGCGGTTTTACCTGAACCTACCGGGCCACCAATACCAATGCGGGTAATCTTTTTGCGTTTATCGGTTGAATGGCTATTCACGGGGTAATCCTCTTAATTTTGATCTGGCTTTAGCTCTGCACTCGGTTAATACAAAACCAAGCACTCAGAATACGATTTATTAATCAGTTAGTTACTAAATAATCTGACGTGTGCTTTCACATGCACCGCCGCCAATACATCCACAATCGGCACATAAGAAGACATCTGGTCAATATCACCTATCTCGGCAATATCACAGAACGTCTCAATGTCATGGTTCAACTCAAACAAGATGCGCTGGGTGTCGAAATGGGTCACGCGCATCAAACGCATAGCCGCACTTAATATCGTCATCGCTACACCGTATTGATGCATAACCACCACTTCCCGCTGCCTTATCCCCTGTGCAGCCATAACCACCGCCTGAGTCACCGGATAGGTGCCTGCGGTATTGCCACTTTTTATCTGCCCCAGCCACCAACTGATCAGCGGGTGCTCCACCACATGGATAGACATCTCCGCCAATTTTTTCCCCATTCGGGTTGCCATCAAGCGGCTTTCTTCATTTAACTTACGATTATTTACTGCCCAGTCAGCACGGATGATGCCATCACTATCATCCGCCATTACGGCCCGATGGGCCGCGACAACCCCCATACCATCACAGCTCGCAGCCTGCTTTAACGCCGTCAGGACAAAGCCTTTTAATGTGGGCACGTCATGAACCACGCCGGTTTGAATGGCTGNNTCCACACCATTGGAAAACGTAAAGGCCCCGACCGGCAGTACGGAATCACCAAATTGCATGATACGAATCAGATCTGATGCATTCATTGCGGTGCCTCCCTGCCTCAATCAGTGTTTATGGTCGCTATCATGATCACCATGACTGTGATCGTGGTCGTGGCTATGGCTATGACCTTCACCATGAGAGTGAATACTGTGAATATGTAAGCCAGAACCATGGGGTTCATCCAGAGGGCTGGCAACATGAACATGGGTATCAGTGTCTTCAGCGCCACCAAACAACAGCCGTGCTTCAGAGTTAGTCAGCAATGGCAGAATTTCTGCCCCTTTAACAAAACGGAAAGGTAAGTGCTGGAAGCCATGTGTTCGCATGACCGAGTCCATCATGGTGGTAGCAACCGTGAGAGGTACGTACACCTCATTATTTTTAGTCACCGCTTTCCAATGCTGATTACCCAATGCGTGGCCCAGTTCGAAGCAGGTTTTAATCAACTCATCCGCTGAACGGTTTTTCAGTTCACTCAAATCAATCACCATCACATCGCGCAAATTGATCTGCACCACTACTGCTACGTTGCTTTCTTCATCCCATGTCAGCACGTCACCATCAGCAAGTACCACGTTCCTGTCGAGAGAAATACCGAGATCCAACCCCTGCATGGTGGATTTACGGCAGCGGCTTTTTTGCGCTTCCCGTTGATCCAAAACCAACAGATCAACAGTGGCATTTTTAAGTTTCGCCTGCCAAACCGGATCCTTTTTCACATTGCCAAGAATGTGCTCTATCAAAATCATGTTGTTGACTCCTTGCCTGTGTCAGCTTGCCCACAGTAATGAAATCCTTTTCTGTATCATTCATCCAAACGCGCCCCCTCCTTGGCACTAAATAATACTTACTGTGGGCAAGCTGAATTCTGAAATAACGGATTAGCGTCCAAACGTCCTATTAACCAAAGAAATAGCGCTGGTTCATTGATGCTGTTTCGATAGGTTCACAGGTGGCATGTACGCCATCCACTTTCACCGCAAAGGTTTCAGGGTCCACTTCAATATTGGGGGTTTGATCATTACGCACCAGATCATGTTTAGAGATGGTACGGCAGTTTTTAACCGCCATAACCTGACGTTCCAGCCCAGCTTTCTCTTTCACGCCATCGTCGAGAGCGGCTTGGGAAACAAAGGTGACGCAAGTGTCTTGCAGGGTTTTGCCCATCGCACCAAACATTGGGCGATAGAATACCGGTTGTGGCGTTGGTAATGATGCGTTCGGGTCACCCATCGCCGCCCAGTTGATCATGCCACCTTTGATAACCATTTTAGGTTTAGCCCCGAAGAAGCGCGGATCCCACAGTACCAGGTCGGCCATTTTACCTACTTCGACTGAGCCGATAACATGGCTGACACCCTGTGCAATTGCGGGGTTAATGGTGATTTTTGCCACATAACGTAGTACACGGAAGTTATCGTTATTCGGTGCATCTTCTGGTAATTTCCCGCGTGATGCTTTCATCGCGTTAGCGGTTTGCATTACACGTAGCCAGTTTTCCCCGACGCGCCCCATGGCTTGCGAGTCACTAGAGAACATGGAGATAACACCCATATCGTGCAGAACGTTTTCTGCCGCGATGGTTTCCGGGCGCACACGGCTTTCAGCAAACGAGACGTCAGCTGGCACATTTGGATTGAGGTTATGGCATACCATGATCATGTCGAACAGCTCAGCCTGACTGTTGACACCGTATGGTAGCGTTGGGTTGGTTGAGCTTGGCAACACGTTAGGTTGGCTGGCCACGCGGATAATATCGGGTGCATGCCCCCCACCCGCACCTTCAGTATGGAAGGTGTGAATAGTGCGGCCTTCGAATGCATCAATGGTATCTTCCACATAGCCACATTCGTTCAAACTGTCGGTATGTACCGAAACCTGAATATCCATCTCATCTGCCATGCGCAATGAGTGGCGCAGGGCATTGGCGGTCGCACCCCAGTCTTCATGGACTTTATAGCCAACCACACCAGCAATGGCTTGTTCCAGCAGTGGACCACGTCCGTAGGAGTTACCTTTACCCAGAATACCCACGTTGACAGGCAGACCTTCGATAGAACGCAACATCTGGCGAATATTCCATGGCCCCGGCGTCACAGTTGTCCCGTTGGTACCATCGGTTGGGCCAATCCCGCCACCAAAGAAGGTTGCCACACCGTTGGACAGCGCATGATAGGCCTGCTGTGGGGAGATTAAATGAATATGACTATCAATACCGGCGGCGGTCAGAATCAAATGCTCACCTGAAATGGCATCAGTACTGACACCGACCACCATTCCTGGTGTCACCCCATCCATCACACCTGGGTTACCACTTTTACCGATACCGGCAATTTTGCCATCGCGAATACCGACGTCAGCCTTAATTACCCCTAAGCGAGCATCAACAATTGTGACGTTGGTTATCACTAAATCCAGCACACCATTATCGCGGGTCAGATGGTTATTCGCCCCCATCCCGTCACGCAATGACTTGCCACCACCGTAAACGGATTCTTCACCATATCCACGCAGGTCTTTTTCGATTTCGATAAACAGATTGGTGTCACCCAAACGGATTTTATCGCCAGTCGTTGGGCCAAATAGACCCGCGTATTCTTGCCGAGAAATTTGAGGCATCTGTCGCTCCTTTCTTTTTTTCGGTGCGTGTAACCTTCATCTTTCAAGTTACAGGTGTGTTAGCTGCTCTCGCTCACCCGAATCACTTACCTGTGTAAGCTCATCGGGACTCTCTCGTTTGCCGCCTTCCTGAAACTTGAAATCTATTGGTTATAGCTAATTACACGTATGCGAATTTCGATGATTTTGATTAAGATAAGGTGTCATTTAGACGATTTGAAACCACGCTCAGCCGCACGACGGATAGCCTCTAGCTTATCTGGGCGTTCGCTATTAGGCACCACGCCTTCGCCGGTCCAACCATCCACCAGATTGTTAAAGCCATACAGTGTTTGCTTGCCACCGAAAGGGATCAGCGGAACTTCGGTTTCATCACCGGGTTCAAAACGAATTGCGGTGGTTGAGGAGATATTGAGTCTCTTGCCATAAGCCGCAGCACGGTCGAACTCCAGTGCACGGTTAACTTCGAAGAAGTGGAAATGCGACCCCACTTGAATGGGTCGGTCACCGGTATTGCGAACTTTAACTTTGGTTACTGGCTTATTTTCATTAAAGGTGATCGGTGTATCAGCTAAAATACAGCCACCGAGAGGGGTATTCTGTTCTGCATTATCTTTAGTGCTTTTCTTTGCGCTCATGCTTTAATCCTCTGCAGTAATCAGTTCAGGTTTTACTCGCATGCTGCCATCGGTGTTATTTAATAGGATCGTGCACCGTGACCAACCGGCTACCGTCAGTAAAAATTGCCTCAACCTGAACATTCGGAATCAGATCAGCTACCCCGTCCATCACATCATCTTTAGTGAGAACTTTGCTGGCTTCTTTCATGACATCTTCTACCGATTTGCCATCTCTGGCCCCTTCCATTGCAGTCACGGTGATGATAGAAACGGCTTCGGGATAATTGAGTTTCAAGCCACGCGCTTTGCGTTTGAACGCCACATCAGACAGCGTGTAGATCATGAGTTTTTCAACTTCTCTTGGGGTGAGCTGCATAAGCCCTCCTGTATGGTGTTAAGAAAGTGAAAGTGAGAAAAACAACCTACTAGCTCTATAACTGCTAGCCCTCTAACTTGCCTTATCAGTAAAGGGTTATCCCTTGTTATTACTGATAAAATAGGCTTTTGATGCCAGTTAATTAGTATATTTCAGAATTTAAGCGCATCCTCCTGCATATCTTGTTAGATTCTTCATTTGAGTTCTGATTTTTCGTTTTAACTACCCTCAATATGCTGCCCGACATTTGTGCTGCAACTTAAAATATCGAAAGAACGACTGCCGCCCGTTATACAGCAAGATATTACAATCGTGTATAAAGGTGTTATCCCGTTGGATTGGTTTGTATGATGAATTTTTGATAGGTATTTTTTACCGCGTTTAGTTATGCCAATCAATAGGTGAATGGCATCCGCTAATATTTTTTTACTAAAACAGAAAAGGATTACTGCATTTATCCACAGTAAACAACAAACGGATGAATCGATTAAACGTTTGCTTCCCATAGCTAACGAATCCCTTATTCAGCGCTCAGTTTCGGTATGTTCTTTTTGTAGCATAGATAATTATAAAT
>NZ_JAZGQA010000160.1:0-9960 GCF_048593855.1 Yersinia sp. 2542 StPb PI | reverse complement strand
ACCATGAGCCGAGGTTTAGCCCGGTGTTAATCCCGGCAAAAGCCGAGTTAAATGTCTGTCCGTTGGCGGAGGAGCTGATTGTATTGTTGAATGCAGTTTACTTTTGATGTTGCCGTGGTGAGCTATATTTTATCATCGTCAGTATAGGGTTTAATCTGCTAGTTTATATCGACAACGTGTTGAGTTGATGTTGACGCTTTACTGTTTGATTTACTTTAAATAAATAGATCCAGAAATAATGATGGGTTAAATTTACACACACAGTAACCCCAAGGTCATGGCTAAATATTGCCTGCATAGAATATGTTGGTACGCGCTGTGAGTAGTTAACGTTATGAGCAGTCAGGGGCTGCTTTCGCTGACATGGACAACAACGATAAGGTTATCGATTATGCGCTATTTCCGTTATGCATTGTGTGCCGCATTAGTGGGCACCGCGTTGGGCGCAGCAAATGCTGCTGATGTTCCTGCGGGTACCGTATTGGCAGAAAAACAAGAAATCGTTCGTCATATTAAAGATGAGCCAGCCTCCCTTGATCCGATGAAAGCCGTGGGGCTAATCGAGGCTCAGGTCGCGCGTGACCTGTTTGAAGGCTTAGTGAATCAGGATGCTCAGGGCCAAATAATTCCCGGAGTGGCATTAAGCTGGCAAACAACAGATAACCAAACCTATATATTTACCTTACGTAAAGACGCTAAATGGTCTAACGGCTCACCGGTCACTGCACAGGACTTTGTTTACAGCTGGCGTCGATTAGTTGACCCTAAAAGTTTATCTCCTTTTGCCTGGTTCGCTGAATTAGCGGGGATGGAGAATGCACAGCAAATTATTTCAGGGAAAATGTCACCCGACACGCTAGGGGTGAGTGCTATTAATAATCACACCTTAAAAGTCAAACTCAGTAAACCGGTACCTTATTTCCCAAGTCTGACAGCAAATTTCAGTTTATTCCCGGTTCCCCAGTCTGTTGTTGAACAATATGGTAATGATTGGACCAAAGTCGGTAATCTGGTAGGCAACGGCGCATTTAAATTACAAGATAGAGTCGTCAATGAAAAATTGGTATTGGTACCAAATGAACACTATTGGGACCATGCGCATACGGTGCTGACCAAAGTAACGTTTATTCCAATTAATCAGGAAGCAAATGCCACTAAACGTTATCGTGCGGGTGATATTGATATTACAGAATCATTTCCGAAAAATTTATATCAGAAGTTGCTAAAAGATATTCCTGACCAGGTTTATACGCCTGATCAGCTAGGAACCTATTATTACGCCTTTAATACGCAACGTGCACCAACCAATGATATTCGCGTACGTAAAGCATTGTCTTATGCGATAGATCGTAAAATCATTGCTGAAAAAGTATTAGGTACTGGAGAGAAGCCAGCTTATCACTTTACGCCTGATGTTACTGCCGGCTACCATCCGGTTGCAAATTTATTGCAGCAGCAAGATCAGGATGAATTGAACGCACAAGCCAAAGCATTGCTGCATGCTGCGGGCTATGGTCCTGATAAGCCGTTAACATTATCCCTCTTGTATAATACCTCTGATAATAATCAGAAATTAGCCATTGCCATTGCTTCTATGTGGAAGAAAACATTGGGTGTGGATGTCAAAATGATTAACCAGGAATGGAAGACATATATTGACAGCCGTAACACCGGTAATTTTGATGTGGTTCGTGCGTCATGGGTCGGTGACTATAATGAGCCGTCTACCTTCCTGTCACTGCTGACATCCACACACAGCGGAAATATCGCCAAATTTAATAGTGTAGATTATGATAAGTTACTCAATGAAGCGGGTAAACAGACCAATGCTAAAGCACTGAGTGATGATTATAATAAAGCTGAACAGATTATTGCCGAGCAAGTACCTATCGCACCTATATATCAATTTACCAATGGTCGTTTAATTAAGCCGTGGGTGAAAGGTTATCCAATCACTAACCCTGAGGATGTGGCATACAGTCAGACGATGTATATCATCAAACACTAAAGTCGGTGTATTTCTGACAGTTAGGCCGCCAGTATTAATTGGCGGCTTTTTCTATTTTTTTAATTTGCTCTCAGTGGTGATGAGATAATTAAATCTATCTGGTCACTTTATGTTTAGATTATTTTACTACATTTAACATTGCGTTTTGTTAGTGTCAGACGGTTCTGTTATGGCTGCGGCGAGCTATCCTGGTTCACCACCTTTAAAGATCGGGTGGCTAGCGCTACACTGAGCTAATTGCATGATAAATTACGAAATAGAGGATGTTGTTGTGGATGTAGTCGAAGGGAAAGCACTTCAAGTCTCTGATGCGGTTTATGCCTATCAACTCGATGGTAAAGGGGGGGTGACGTCAATAAGTGTTGATGCCGTCGCCACCGCGGGGCAGCCTTGCTGGTTGCATCTGGATTATACCTATCCGCAAAGTGCAGCCTGGCTGCAAAATACACCATTACTGCCAGAGGTGGTCCGTGATGGCCTGGCGGGGGAGAGTGTGCGTCCTAAGGTCACCCGGCTGGGTGATGGCACGATGATAACCTTGCGTGGTATTAACTTTAACACCGATGCCCGTCCCGATCAGTTAGTGACGATTAGGGTCTATATCACGGATAAATTGATCGTCTCAACTCGCCATCGTAAGGTTTACTCCATCGATGATGTATTAAATGATTTACAAAGCGGCACCGGCCCGACAGACAGTGGTAATTGGCTGGTGGAGATTGTCGATGGCCTGACCGACCATACCAGTGAGTTTATCGAAGACTTACACGACAAAATTATCGATCTTGAAGATGATTTACTGGAGCAAAAAATCCCCCAGCGTGGGCAAATGGCATTATTACGCAAGCAGCTAATTGTGTTACGCCGCTATATGGCACCACAGCGCGATGTATTCTCTCGATTAGCTAGTGAGCGTTTGCCCTGGATGAATGATGATGATCGGCGTCGAATGCAGGAAATCTCAGAACGTCTGGGCCGTGGATTAGAGGATTTAGATTCAAGCATCGCCCGCACGGCAGTGCTGTCTGATGAAATTAGTTCATTAATGGCTGATGCGATGAACCGGCGGACCTATACCATGTCGCTTTTGGCAATGGTCTTTTTACCGACGACCTTTTTGACCGGTTTGTTTGGGGTCAACCTTGGTGGGATCCCCGGTAACACCGACTCTTTTGGTTTTGCAACTTTTTGCATGATGTTGGTGGCTTTGGTATTAGGTGTTGCCTGGTGGTTAAAGCGCAGTAAATGGCTCTAATAATGAAGCGGCAGGCGTGTAAAAGAGTGTGCCAGAGATAGGGTTAATCACTGCAAAATTGAGCCACATCAAGATTTGATGGTAATGACTCAGGCATTATCACTGTGCAGGTGAATGCAACGTCAAGCGATGGGCGTTGCGCTCCATATTTGTAATACTTTTATTTTGAATTACTGCATAGCACATAATTGTTACGATGCCGATGTTGTCTCAACATCGGCATTTTTTTTATGCATTTTTAGCCAGATATTTAATTCCTTTCAACCTGCTCAGGGTCGCTGCAATTTCTACTGTTTCATGGATGCATAAACTTACGTATAATAACGCTTTACTTTTTCACTCGGAATTAGTCGCTCTGAACGTTATTAGAGACCTGATAAGTATTTATGAATCAAGAAGATACAAGAAAAGAAACCCTTGAGTTCAATAAACTCCAGAAGCGCATTCGGAGAAATGTCGGCAATGCTATCACCGATTACAACATGATCGAAGATAATGACGTTGTAATGGCATGCATGAGTGGTGGGAAGGACTCGTTTGCAATGTTGGACATCCTGCTCGGCCTACAAAAGGTTGCGCCGATCAAGTTCGATGTTATTGCGGTAAATTTAGACCAAAAACAACCCGGTTTTCCTGAACATATTCTGCCTGAGTATCTTGAAAGCCTTAATATCCCTTATTATATTGTGGATAAAGATACTTATTCGGTTGTTAAAGAGAAAATACCTGAAGGTAAAACAACCTGCGGGCTATGTTCTCGTCTACGCAGAGGAACATTGTATTCATTTGCGGAGAAGATTGGCGCTACAAAAATCGCGCTCGGTCACCATATGGATGACATTGTTGAAACGCTATTTTTGAATATTTTCCATGGTGCACGCATGAAAGCGATGCCGCCAAAATTACGTTCTGACGATGGACGTAATATTGTTATCAGGCCGCTGGCATATTGCCGCGAGAAAGACCTGATTAAGTATTCTGAGTATAAAACTTTTCCAATAATTCCATGTAACCTGTGTGGTTCGCAGGAGAATTTGCAACGTCAGGCGATTAAAACCATGCTAAGCGAATGGGATAAAAAAGATCCGGGCCGGGTTGAGAGTGTATTTAAGTCAATACAAAACGTAAGCCCAAGCCAGTTAGCTGACCGTAACCTTTTTGATTTCGTCAACCTGCCGTTAGATCGTGAAGGGGATAGGGAAGAGTACGCGTTTAGTGAAGCAACGGTTTCTTCTACCAATATCAATAACGCCCTGTATATAGATGTAACCAATCTCTGATTTTATTTATCTATTAAGTTAACGCGGTAATATCACCTTTGACCCATTCTGCTATTCCCCCATTGATTTATGGGGGAATACTCAGTACGAGAAAAACAATAGAATAGGGTGCCCCCAGAATCAAAACCGCAGTACAACGCCCCGAATGAGGCGTTGTTATCCTGCTGATAAACGATGTTGATACTGAGTGAACTTATCCCTCAGAGGCGGTTTTTTCTGTTTTCCCTGCCAGTAAGCTCAGGAAGTCGTAGCGTTTTTTCAAGTCTTTCTCCGCCGCCGCGTACAACTGTGCCGCCACCTCCGGCTCTTGGGTATTGAGTCGGCGGAAACGTTGCTCATTCAGCAGTGTGGTGGTCAGGTCACTGCCTGGTGGGCGGGAGTCCAATGCCAAGGCCGCTTTGCCTTCGTCAGTGCGGCGTGGGTCAAAGCGGTATAGCGGCCAGAAACCGGTGGCGGTTAATTGCTTCATTTGATCATGGCTGTAGGCCAAATCATAACCATGCTCCTCACACGGACTGTAAGCGATAATCAGCGATGGGCCAGGATAGGCTTCCGCTTCTTGAATGGCTTTTACCGTCTGATTGAGCTGCGCTCCCAGCGAAATCTGCGCAACATAGACATGGCCATACATCATCATACTGACGCCTAAGTCTTTGCGCGCCTTACGTTTGCCATGCTCACCAAATTTAGTGACCGCCCCGAGCGGGGTCGCTTTAGATTGCTGGCCGCCGGTGTTGGAGTAACACTGGGTATCGAGCACCAGCACATTGACGTTTTCTGTTAGGCTCAATACATGGTCAAGTCCACCAAAACCAATGTCATATGCCCAGCCATCGCCACCAATCAACCAGATGGATTTATCGACTAAATAATCCGCATCCGTTGCCAATTGTTGAGCATCATTGCCTGGGATGTCACGCAATAGCTGACGCAATTGAGAGACTTGCTCACGGCGTACTTCTGGCGTGGCATCCTGAAGCATTAACTGATCGACCAGCTCTTGCGGCAACTGTGGTGCCAGTTGGTTGATTAGGCGGGTTACCCGCTGACGATGCTGATCGACGGTGAGGCGGAAGCCCAGACCGAACTCGGCATTATCTTCGAACAGTGAGTTAGCCCATGCCGGACCACGGCCATCGGCGTTGGTGGTATAAGGCGTGGTAGGTAGATTGCCGCCATAGATTGATGAGCAACCGGTGGCGTTGGCAATTAACAGACGATCGCCATATAACTGGGTCAACAGCTTAATATACGGTGTTTCGCCACAACCCGAACAGGCTCCAGAGTATTCAAACAGCGGGGAAATCAATTGTGACGTACGGATATCAATACGTTCCATTTGGGTTTTATCGATTTCCGGCAATTTGAGGAAGAAGTCATAGTGCGTTTTTTCTTCCACCAGGTGCTCCAGCCGTGGTTGCATGTTGATGGCTTTGATTTCAGGATTCTGGCGATCTTTGGCCGGACAGACTTCATAGCACAGGTTACATCCGGTGCAATCTTCCGGCGCAACTTGTAACACATACTTCTGCCCACGCATATCACGGGCTTTGACATCGAGTGACTGCAAGCTGTCAGGTGCACCAGACATAGCCTCTGGCGGTACCACTTTGGCACGGATTGCTGAGTGCGGGCAGGCGGCAACGCAGTGGTTGCACTGGGTACAGAGATCGGGCTGCCAGATAGGAATATTTTCTGCAATATTGCGTTTTTCCCACTGGGTCGTACCCACCGGCCAGGTTCCATCAGGCGGGAAGGCCGACACCGGCAGCGCGTCACCCAAACCAGCCAACATGGTTGCGGTAACTGTTTTGACGAAATCAGGTGCCTGATCGGAGACGATCGGTGGCCGCATCGGGCTGTTTTCATTAATCGGTTGTAGCGGGATTTCAATCAGTGCATCAAGGGTGGCATCCAGCGCCTGCCAGTTGCGCGTGACAATTTCTGGCCCTTTATTGCTGTAGCTACCATCAATCGCGGCCCGCAACTGCTGTTGCGCCATCGCAGTGGGTAAAATCTGTGTCAGATGGAAGAACGCCATCTGCATCACGGTATTAATACGAGCGCCCAGTTTGCATTCACGGGCAATTTTGGCTGCATTGATCACAAACAGCCGTGCATTGCGCTGGTGTAATACGGCTTGCACTTCTTGTGGTAGGCGAGACCACATTTCGTCTGCACTGAATGGGGTATTAATCAGGAAGATACCACCCGGTTTCAGCCGTTCGGCCATTTGGTAAATATCAATAAACTGCAACTGGTGGCAACCGACAAAATCGGCGTGGCTGACCAGATAGGCGGAATTGATCGGCGTTTCACTGACGCGCAAGTGCGAGACCGTCAGGCCACCCGCTTTTTTCGAGTCATAAACAAAATAACCCTGTGCATACAGTGAGGTACTGTTGCCGATTATCTTGATGTTGTTTTTCGTGGCAGAGACCGAACCATCACTGCCCAGGCCATAGAACAGCGCCTCCAGTGTGGCGCGTTGTTCTATCTTTTCATCAGTCAATGGTAATGACAGGCCAGTAACATCATCAAAAATCCCTACGGTGAAACGTGGACGAGGCAGATCTAATGTCAACTCTTTGAAAATAGCGAGAGCACAATCAGGGCCAAACTCCTTGGAAGACAAACCATAACGACCACCAATCACTTTCGGTAATGTGGCGCGTTCGCCACGGCTATAGGCTTCAGCCAATGCGGTCATCACATCAAGATAGAGTGGCTCGGCCAGTGCACCCGGTTCTTTGGTGCGATCCAACACGGCCACTTTTATTACTGATTGGGGTAAGACACTCAACAGCTGCGCTGCAGAGAAAGGGCGGAATAGACGCACTTTAAGCACGCCGACTTTTTCGCCGCGCGTCAACAAAGTATCGATCACTTCTTCGCAGGTGCCGATAGCGGAACCCATTAAGATAATGACACGCTCCGCCTGTGGGTGGCCGTAATATTCAAATGGTTTATATTCGCGCCCAGTGGCCTCGGCAAAAGCGGCCATGGCATCAGCAACATGCTGATAGGTGTTGTTATACCAAGGGTTGGTCGCTTCGCGCGACTGGAAATAGGTATCAGGGTTGGCAGAGGTACCGCGCACAACCGGACTCTCCGGTGACAGCGCTCGGCTGCGGTGGCCATCTATCCCTTTTTGCGGCAATAATTGGCGTAGCGTGTCATCATCGAGTGGCACAATTTTATTGATTTCATGTGAGGTGCGGAAACCATCAAAGAAATGAATAAATGGAATGCGACTATTGAGCGTCGCTACCTGTGAAATCAGGGCGAAATCCTGCGCTTCTTGCACACTGCTGGCGCACAGCATGGCACAACCGGTCTGGCGCACGGCCATAACATCGGAGTGATCACCAAAAATGGATAAGGCATGAGTCGCAATGGTTCGGGCTGCAACATGCAGTACGAAAGGGGTCAGTTCACCCGCTAACTTATACAACGTGGGGATCATCAACAGCAATCCCTGCGAAGAGGTAAAGGAGGTCGACAGCGCGCCAGTTTGTAGTGCGCCATGCACAGTGGCAATGGCGCCGCCTTCTGACTGCATTTCAACCACGCGGGGAACGTCTCCCCAAATATTGACTTTACCATCACCTGACCATGCATCAGCAAGCTCTGCCATGGTAGAACTGGGTGTAATAGGGTAGATAGCAATAACTTCGCTGGCGCGATAGGCCACAGAAGCTACTGCACTGTTACCGTCAGTAGTAATCATTAATTTATACCTTCACATTGCTTGTCACGCAGAGACCAAAGTAGTAATGGGTGCCTCTGACGGTTAACGAATTATTTGAACTAATACTGAAATTCTAGCAGAGTGCATTTTTGTCAGTTATCGAATTTGTGTGGCTGGGGGGCTAAATGCTTTCAGTTAAAATGCAGAAAATAAGCCAGTAACGCTGGCAAAGCTTATATAGATGTTATTCGGATAATAATTATTACAATTAGAAAACTATTTATTGCGCTGCTCAGATATCGCTTGGCGAAGCAATACCTATGGGTGCTTTTGTAAAATAATTGTGAAACTGAATTAGATTTAATGAACATTTAATATGGGACGGGCATAATGTTGACCCAATACTGAAATGAGAAAATGATGATGAGCGGTTTCATGTATTTAATGATGGCAATTGTTGCCGAAGTAGTGGCGACTACGATGCTGAAAGCATCTGATGGGTTTACCCGATTGGTACCCTCAATTGTGGTGGTTATTGGCTACGGTGTTGCATTTTGGGGGCTTTCGCAGGTGGTTAAAACCATGCCATTGGGTATCGCTTATGCCATCTGGTCAGGGTTGGGTATTGTTTTGGTGTCGATCGCCGCTACCTTTATGTACCAACAAAAACTTGATTGGGCAGCCATTGCCGGGATGACGCTAATCATTGCGGGGGTTATGGTGATTAATCTGCTGTCTAAGACACCCATGCATTAATCACGCCTGTAGGATACAGGCGGAACTCATCTATTAGCGCGTTATCGTGGTGGGGCGGGATAACACGCTAATGGGTGAGGGTCGGTGTCACTGAAACGTAGGACAACGTCCTTTTCAACTATTTAATGTCTAATTGATGTATGCCATCAATAGCCAATAACGTCTCATAAAACTGATCGAGACTTTTTCTAGGTGACAAGGTCACTTCCATGGTCAGTTCACAACCGGCATTCTTCTCTTCACGTTTTTGTACCACTGACAGGTTAATTGGCCGCAGTCGCAGTTTTTGCAGTGCGACCAGAATAAGTGGCACACTCTCGGGTAACAGTTTGATCGAGACATAATGGTGCTGGCCAAGCAGGCGATTACTCAATTGGCGGAAGATCTCCAGTACCACCAGTGTCATCAGCGTGCCATAGATGCCAATTTCATACAGGCCGCTACCAATCACCAGGCCGATAGCCGCTGTTACCCACATACCGGCTGCGGTTGTTAGGCCTTTAACCATCTGCTTTTGAATCATAATCGTCCCGGCCCCCAGGAACCCCATGCCGCTGACAACCTGTGCTGCGACTCGACTAGGGTCAAAACTGACGTGTTCTAGTGTCAGTAAATCCTCGAAACCGTATTTTGAAACAATCATAAACATGGCACTGCCGATGCCAACCAGGATATGAGTGCGCAATCCTGCTTCTTTTGACCGCAATTGACGTTCAATACCTATTAACCCACCCAGCAATCCGGCAAGGGCTATTCGTAGCAGTAAATCAGTGATCATAGTTATTCCCGTTTTATTTTTATCCAAATCGTAGGTAACTGATTCTCTATCTAATTAGTCTCGGTTTGGTTATTTCGCCAAATTTTTAACAGCAAACTACCTTGATAATTCGGCTATTCACCTTGTTACAGGTTAAGTTTAATTATCGAATTTTCGCTTATTTATGTTGTGTTTTAATTATAACAGATATTA